>NZ_MQSY01000032.1:0-1084 GCF_001921245.1 Aeromonas sp. YN13HZO-058
AAAGTGGCCTACCCCCTGTTTGATGTTCTGTTCCTGACGCTCTGCGCCGTGATCGGCGGCGCTGAAGGATGGCAGGATATCGAGGACTTTGGTCAGGCGCACCTGGACTGGTTTCAGAAGCGCAAGCTCTTTCCCAATGGGCTGCCGGTTCACGACACCATTGCCCGCGTGATTTCCCGACTCGACCCGGTGCAATTTCAGTATTGCTTCCTCAACTGGATGGCAGCAGTCAGCAAGCGCTGCGAAGGGGACGTGATTGCGCTGGATGGCAAGGTGCTCAGAGGCTCCTATGACCGTGATAACCGGGCGTCAGCTCTCCACATGGTCAGTGCTTTTTCCTGTGCCAATGGCGTAGTGCTCGGGCAGGTCAAGACGGATGCCAAGTCTAATGAGATCACCGCGATCCCGGCACTGTTGTCGATGCTGGATATCAACGGCTGTCTGATATCCATCGATGCGATGGGTTGCCAAACAGCCATAGCGGCTCAGATTGTCGAGCAAGGGGGCCATTACCTGCTGGCTGTCAAAGGCAATCAGGAGCGCTTGTCGAATGCCGTCCGTGAGGTGTTTCGGGATGTGTTGGCAGAAGAGCAACCTATCGCCAGCATCGAACAAAGCCGGGGGAGGATTGAGGTCTGGCAATATTATGTGTTGCCAGCCGATGCGGTGGCTCGAGCCTTCCCCGAGTGGAAGGGGTTGAGCACGTTGGGTGTGGCCATTGGATACCGGCGAGACAACAAAGGAAAGGAGTCGTTGGAGTACCACCACTACATCAGTTCGGCGCCCTTGGAGCGAGCCACTTTCGCTAACGCAGTGCGCCCACTGGGGCATTGAAAACCAGTTACATTGGGTGTTGGACGTGGTGATGAAAGAGGATGCCTGCCAGATTTATCGGGAGGAGGGCTTAGCCAACTTGGCAGCGGTACGACATATTGCGCTGAACATGCTGCGCTCGGAGCGAAGCAAAAAGGTGAGCATCAGACGTAAGCAAAAGATAGCGGCAATGAACAGCAGCTATCTGGAGCAAGTGCTCCTGAGTGGCTTTAACGAAGTGGATGAAAAATAAGCATTCATGCGTTTGCCC
>NZ_MQSY01000002.1:0-1196 GCF_001921245.1 Aeromonas sp. YN13HZO-058
GGAAGGTGCGAACAAGTGGATCGCACCTTCACCACGAACTCTTTGTCCGCATTTGAAATGCCCATCACTCCAAAAAACTGACTTTTTGCCGCAAGTATTCGACTATTAAGCGCCATTTAGCCTCATTTTCGAGGCTTATCTCGATTTTTTGGCACAACTATCCCATGCCCGTATCATCTGGTCCACGCGAAACAGATTCGCCAGCGTAAACAACATCGCCAGTTGGTTGTCGTTCTTGCGCAGCCCCTTGAACCGCGCCTTCACAAAGCCAAACTGACGTTTGATGATCCGAAACGGGTGCTCCACCTTGGCACGGATGCTGGATTTGAGCCTCTCAAAGGCAATCACAGCCTTGTTTTTGCGCGGATGCTTTTTGAGCTCCTTGAGCCTGCCAGGTCGCATCGCAATCGCCCATTGTGCCTTTACATCCGCCAGTTCTTCACGATTTTCCGCACCCTGATACCCAGCGTCGGCGAACACAAACTCTTCCTTGCCATGGAGCAGATTTCCCACTTGATTGAGGTCGTGCTCGTTGGCTGCCGTGGTCTCCAGACTGTGCGTCAGGCCACTCTTGGCATCGACACCGATATGAGCCTTCATGCCGAAGTACCATTGATTGCCTTTCTTGGTCTGGTGCATCTCGCCGTCACGCTCGCCACGTTTGTTCTTGGTCGAGCAAGGGGCCTCAATGAGAGTGGCATCGACCAGCGTGCCTTGCTTCATCATGATGCCGGCGTCAGAAAGCCACAGGTTGACGGCGTCGAAGAGCTGCCGGGCCAGCTGGTGCTGCTCCAGCAGATGGCGGAAGTTCATGATGGTGGTGCGGTCGGGGATGGCCTGGTCCAGTGAGAGCTTGGCAAACAGACGCATCGAAGCAATCTCGTAGAGCGCATCCTCCATGGCGCCGTCGCTAAGGCTATACCACTGTTGCATGCAGTGAATGCGCAGCATGGTATCGAGTGGGTAGGGGCGACGGCCATTACCTGCCTTGGGATAGACGGGCTCGATGACCTCCAGCATCATAGCCCATGGGAGCAACGCCTCCATACGAGCCAGGAATAACTCCTTACGGGTTTTGCGGCGTTTGCCATTGAACTCGCTATCCGCAAAGGTGAACTGGTGACTCATGCTGAACCTTATCCCTGATGCCAAGTGGGACTCATGATCTCACATCAGGGACTTGTTCGCACCTTCCC
>NZ_MQSY01000021.1:0-1252 GCF_001921245.1 Aeromonas sp. YN13HZO-058
CCGGACGCAAAACTGACGTCAACGATGCGCAATGGATCCAGCGCCTGCATGCTTGCGGTCTACTGCGCGCCAGCTTCCATCCTGAGCGGGAGATCGCCGCGCTGCGCAGTTATCTGCGGCTACGTGAACGTCACCTCGATTACGCTGCGGCCCATATCCAGCACATGCAGAAGGCGCTAACTCACATGAACCTGCAATTGCAGCATGTGGTGAGTGACATCACTGGCGCCACCGGTATGCGGATCATCCGTGCCATTGTCGCAGGAGAGCGCAATGCCACGATGCTTGCCGCCATGCGCGACCTGCGCTGTTAGTCGAGCGTCGAAACCATCCAACGTGCGTTGGTTGGAAATTACCAGCCCGAGCATGTGTTTGCCTTGAGTCAGGCTCTAGCCATGTATGACGCCTACCAGGCCCAGATTTCTCTCTGTGATGAGCAGATTGCCCAAAGCTTGCAGCAGCTCTCTCGTGGCAAGCCTCGCCCCAGCAAAGCGCTACCCAAGCCACGTCACCGTACCCGGCAGCCGAACGCACTCAACTTCGATGTGCGCACCTTGCTCTATCAGCTGGTCGGTATCGATCTGACTCAAATCCATGGCATTGGCCCTTACCTGGCACTGCGTCTGGTGGCCGAGTGTGGAACGGATCTGAGTCGCTGGCGAACGGCCCAACACTTCACCTCCTGGCTGACACTGGCTCCGGGCTGCCGGATCAGTGGCGGCAAGGTGTTGTCAGCTCATACTCGCAAGACCAAGAATCGAGTGACCGCCCACCTACGACTGGCAGCGGTGACCATCGGCAGAACAAATACGGCGCTGGGGGCATTTTATCGACGGTTGTCGGCGCGTATCGGCAAAGCGAAGGCGGTCACCGCCACCGCGCGCAAGATTGCGGTCTTGTTCTACAACGCAATGCGTTTTGGTATGGAATATCAGGATCCCGGCGCCGACCACTATGAGCAGCAGTACCGCGAGCGGGTGGTCAAGGGATTGCACCGGCGGGCTGCCGAGTTTGGTTTCACCCTACAGGTAATCGAGGGTGTTTCTTAGGAAGGCTACGGCTCTCTTGATGACGGACGAGTTCACACGTACGCGCTGATAGACCGATTAAGAGAGCAAGCCCCCATTACCCTGGTCTGCTGCGCTTTCGATGTTCCAACATCCTGTTTTTACGACTATCTGGCTCGCAAGCGGACGATTAACCGTGAGCGGATACAGCAACGCAGCGAGTTGCGCCGGTTGTTCAAAGAGAG
>NZ_MQSY01000010.1:0-2760 GCF_001921245.1 Aeromonas sp. YN13HZO-058
CGGGAGGAGCGTGAATATCAAAGCGTGTTTGCATGAGGCGCTGGGGCACCCCATGCAACACGTAATTGGGACATAGCCTTTCTTTTGCCGGCGCAGGGCATCTGTCGGCCGCCATCTGGTTCACCTCAATCATCCCCCCGCATAGGCTCGCCAGCGGCCCGCTACGCGATCGCCCTTCAAACCCACTCAGCACCGCGCCAAAATCCGGCAGGCTCGCCCTGCGCTCACCGGCGAGCCATGGCGGCCTGTTGCGACCCCCTGCGCAGCGCTGGCGCGCAGTCAGGACCCCGCCTCGCCTGCGCGCTTCCTGTGTCGATTTCCATTCGGGTGAAAGACTGCTGGCGGCCGGCTGCTCCCCGTGGCAGCACTGGCCGCGCGCACCCTGCCAGATCCTTTTTGCGATCCTTCACTTTCCGTCAGATCCTTTCACTTTCCTATTTTGTCAAAAAGAACTGGAGTGTGTGGCTCCGTTGCTTGAATCTCGAGCTGAATTGACTGTGAGATACTACATCGTATTGGAGTGACTCATTTTTCCGACTAGTTTCAATATTACCCATGTGCTTGTGTATCAAAATTATACCGAAAATGATAATGCTCTTGATTTTTTTAGTGCGAAGGAAATGATCATTGAAATAATGAATATTATCATCGATGAGATAAATACATAGGTAGCATCCATAGGGATCTTTTTGATCCATATGAATACGGTGTAAAAATAATCAACAAATAATATATGAATGCAGTATATGCCAAGAGTTGTTGAGGCAACGCTTTTTATTATTTTATCATACTTTAACAATTTCTCTCCAACTTTAACCGTGAGTGTAAAGAAACATGATGCTGCAATTATAGTTAGTGGAGATACATAAGAGTAAAGACTTAAGTCTAAACTCTCAGAAGAAGACGAGAGAATGTGAACAAATATAGATGTAGCGCTGCTTATCAAGATGTATACTAGCAATAGTAAGCTAGGTCTAATGTTAATGCGTCCATTTTCTACAGTATCATATAGAAGCTTACCTAGTACCAAATAACCGATTATTTCACCAAAATATGACAGACTAAATGATGACACTATATTATTTGTAGTGCCAAGTAGATATTTCAGAGTTAAATATGCAGAAATGACGTACCATATAAGCAAGTAGATAGTGGTGTTTCTTTTAGTTGATGCGTGATATGCGACTGAAAGGATAGGGATTGAAATATACATGCCAACAACAGCATACAAATACCAAAGATGATACTTAACAGGACCATTTAAAACATCATTTATAAAGCTCATGGAGACTATAAGAGCTGGGTCTTTGTCTCGCCATGTGTAGATTGCTGACCAAAAGAACAAGCAAGCCAGAATTTTAATGATTCTTTTTGCTACTGTCATTGGTGCATCAGGTGTAGGTCTAAATAATAAAGCGCCACTCAACATTATAAATAAAGGGACTGAGACGCGAGTAAATGAATCTATAACATTCAATACTTCCCAATTTGGGTTTGCTTTATATAATCCCATCGCAGCAGAGTGAAGTAATACAACAAAAAAACAAGCAACAATTCTTAAAAAATCAAACGCAACTGATATTTCTTTATTCATGCTATCTTCTCTCGAACTGGTGTTATTGTTTTTGCATTTACTGGTTTTGGTTGATCTGACTGATGCTCGTCAGACCACTTTTGATTATGCAGCAATGGTAATTGATTAAATGTGTCCGGTCACGCTTTCGTGACCGGACACATTTTGCGATTACGGCATGGTTACCAAGTGGCAGGCGTAGCGGTTCAGCCACTGGCGTCGCCCGGTGCGCAGTTTGCGAATCCACAGCCATTCCGGTTTCTTCAAGTGCTCTGGTAGCGGCTCGATGACCTTCCTTAATCCGTCAAAGGCAATCACCTTCTCCGGTTTTGCCAGTATCTCTGCCACGAACTCAACTTGTTCGAATTGCACCAGGCTGCCATCGATGTCTTCGAACGACTCAGCAGGACGGATCACCCGGTAATGCCCGCCGATGATAGGTTCAACGTGTTGCGGTAGTTGCATGTGTCCTCCTACAGAGCTATCGCCTTGTCGCCTTTGGTGTGCCAGCAGGCAGCCTCTTCCTTGAAGGCGCCGGAGCAGCCGCCCGGGAGCGGGTTGCCGCAGTGCTGGCAGGCTTGTGCGGCCAGCTCCGCTTGTTGCTGCTGCCAGCGTTCCCAGTCACGTCGCAGCAGGGTGCTGAAGTACTCGTCTGCACTGTATGGTGAATCGCCCCCAGTTCCCTAAATAGCTGTTCCGAATAGTAGATCACTGGAGGAAGGGAACTCAGTCCAGTTTGTGCGATCTCATTAGTCGGGCGTTGTTTCCCAAATCAACCATCAAGCCACAACTGCCCCAGCCCCAGGTGGCCGCTACACTCGGGGCTTTCTGACAGGCAGACCAAGGGTGTTCAGTTTGTTGATTGCACCAACATACGCCATCACTTCCCCTACCTGACCGTTGTATGTTCGCAGACTGATTTTGCCCGTCATCAACTGCTTGAACCGATACATCGCCGTTTCCGCCAGCGAGCGCCGGTGATATCCCGACATCTTCTTCCAGTGCGCCAGCCCTTCCTTGCGCATCACCAGCACCGCCTCATTTCTCGGATGTCCCTTTTCCCATAACCCCGCGTTCTTGCGAGGCGGGATACAGGCTGTTGCCCCCAGGGCAAACGCATGAATGCTTATTTTTCATCCACTTCGTTAAAGCCACTCAGGAGCACTTGCTCCAGATAGCTGCTGTTC
>NZ_MQSY01000051.1:0-2861 GCF_001921245.1 Aeromonas sp. YN13HZO-058
ATGAACAGCAGCTATCTGGAGCAAGTGCTCCTGAGTGGCTTTAACGAAGTGGATGAAAAATAAGCATTCATGCGTTTGCCCCGGATCCGTCAGCCATTGAATCGCGGATGTGTCAGCTGATCGCCAAAGAGGTGAAGACCGGCGGCGACTTCAAGGAGATTGACCTGCTGGGTCGCCAGCTGGAGCGGATCGCCCGGGTCAACCGGTATAGCAACGGCGGCAACGAGGCCGACCTCAACCCGAAGGTGGCGAACCGCAACAAGGGGCCGAAGAAGGCGCCGGTGCGCAACAATTTTGATGAGGCTCACTCGAGAAGCTTGGCGAGCTGTTCCACGGCAATATGTTTGGCTATCAGAAAGTGTGGTATCAGGCCGGCCTGCAGCACACAGAGCGCAACCTGCTCAAGAGCCGCCAGATCGGGGCCACGTTCTACTTTGCGCGGGAGGCGCTGATTGATGCGCTGACCACTGGCCGCAATCAGATTTTCTTGTCAGCCAGCAAGGCGCAGGCCCATCAGTTCAAGCAGTACATTCTGGCTTTCGCGCAGGAGGTCGGTGTTGAGCTCAAGGGGGATCCCATTACGCTCGGTAATGGAGCCATTATCTACTTCCTCGGCACCAACTCCCGCACCGCCCAGAGTTATCACGGCAATCTCTACATCGATGAGTATTTTTGGATCCCCAAGTTTCAGGAGCTCTACAAGGTATCCAGCGGCATGGCGATGCAGAAGTTTTGGCGGCTGACCTATTTCTCGACCCCATCAAGCCTGTCACATGATGCCTATCCGTTCTGGTCTGGTGCGATGTTCAACAAGGGGCGCCCGAAGAACGAGCACATCAAGTTTGACGTTGAGCATGCGGCCTTGCATGGCGGGAGGTTGTGCGGTGATGGCCAGTGGCGGCAGATCGTCACGGTTGAGGATGCCGTGCGTGGTGGGTGCGACCTGTTCGACTTGGACCGGTTGCGGCGCCGTTACTCCCCTGATGACTATAACCAGCTGCTGATGTGTCAGTTTGCTGATGACACTGACAGCGAATTCCCGCTCGCCATGCTGCAGCGCTGCATGGTCGACAGCTGGGAGGTGTGGGAGGTGTGGGAGGACTACAAGCCCCACGCGATGCGCCCGCTCGGTCATCGCTCGGTGTGGATCGGCTATGACCCGGCCAAGGGCGGGCAGGGCGATAGTGCCGGCTCCGCCGGCGGTACCTGGCGGCAAGTTTCGGGTGCTCGAGCGCCACCGCTGGAGCGGGATGGACTTCGACGCCCAGGCGCGGGTCATCAAGGCCATGTGCGAGCGCTACAACGTGGGTTATATCGGCATCGACACGACCGGGATCGGGGAGGGGGTTTATCAGCTGGTGAAGCAGTTCTACCCGGCAGTTACCCCTATCCAGTACAACCCGAGTGTGAAAATTCAGATGGTGATGAAGGCCCAGGATGTGATGAACAAGGGCCGGTTGGAGTTTGACTGCGGCATGACTGACCTCGCGCAGGCCTTTATGAGCATCCGCCGCGCAGTGACTGCTGGCGGCAAGATGCCGACCTTTGAGGCCAGCAGGTCAGAGGAAACCAGCCACGCCGATATTGCCTGGGCAACGATGCAGGCCCTGTTACACGAACCGCTGGCAGGTGCCACCGGTGCCAATACCAGCATGATGGAGATTTTCGCATGAAAAAGCGCCGCCAGCAGCGCCATACCTCGCCGGTGACGGCGACCCAATCCGCAACCAGCCAGACCATTGAGGCGTTCACCTTCGGCGAGCCGGTTCCCGTGCTCAGTCTGCGGGAGGTGTTCGACTACCTGGAGGCCATGCACAACGGGCGCTGGTATGAACCTCCGCTCTCGCTCAATGGCCTGTCGCGGGTCTACCGGGCCGGGGTGCATCACGCCTCTGCCATCCAGGTTAAGCGCAACATTCTGCGTTCCTGCTTCATCCCGCATCCGAAACTTAGCCTGTCCGCCTTCACCGGGCTGGCGCTGGACTATCTGATCTTCGGCAACGGCTATCTGCAGGCGGTGCAGAACCGGCTCGGCGGGGTGCTGCGTTATGACCACCTGCGGGCCAAATACACCCGGCGCGCTCTGGACTTGGACACCTATTGGTGGATTGCCCAGCCTGGGCAGGAGCAGGCTCTGCCGGCCGGGCGGGTGGGCCATGTGATGGAGAGCGACATCAACCAGGAGATCTACGGCATCCCCGACTATGTCGGCGGGCTCAATTCCACCCTGCTCAACGAGTCGGCCACCCTGTTTCGCCGCAAGTATTATGAGAACGGCCCCCACGCCGGGTTCATCATGCACATCACCGACGCGGTGCAGAACGAGGGCGACATTGCAGCCCTGCGTGAGGCGCTGCGCCAGAGCAAGGGGCCCGGCAACTTCCGCAACCTCTTGCTCTACACCCCGAACGGCAGCAAGGACGGGGTGAAACTGATCCCGGTGGCGGAGGTGGCTGCCAAGGATGACTTCCTCAGCATCAAGAACGTGAGCCGGGATGACCAGCTGGCCACCCACCGGGTACCGCCCCAGCTGATGGGGGTGATGCCGAACAGCACCGGCGGGTTTGGCGATGTGGCCAAGGCCGCCCAGGTGTTCGACATCAACGAGATCGACAGCATCAAGGCCAGCCTGCTGGCGCTCAATGACTGGGCAGGGGAGGAGGTGATCCGGTTCAACCCCTACAAGCTGGCCGCCGGCATCGAGCAGGCCAGCCAAGGCGACCTGCTGCGCTGACCCTCCGATAGTTCCCGACACCCCGCCACCTGGCGGGGTTTTCTTTTGGCGCTGTCCCAATTACGTGTTGAACGGCTAATCTTGAAGTAGGCCATCACCTTGAGGTCTACCATCATGGATACCCCAG
>NZ_MQSY01000003.1:0-2883 GCF_001921245.1 Aeromonas sp. YN13HZO-058
TGATGGTAGACCTCAAGGTGATGGCCTACTTCAAGATTAGCCTTTCAACACGTAATTGGGACAGCGCCATAAAAAAGCCCGCATTACGGAGCGGCAACTCCAAGCGGGCCTCTATCAACAACGTATAAGGAAGTCGACATGGCAACTTTAGCGATCCCCTGCGCCCTGCGCAACCTTCGCATCCAACAACGCAAGCTGACGGGCCGCTATGGCGCCCGTCTTAGCCAACACCCGGACGGGGTTGCGCTTATGGAGCGGTCAACCGCACTGGCCTGGGCTTCTCTGTTCAGCCGCATCAACCCCTGCACCACTCAACAAGGAGCCTGACCATGA
This sequence comes from Aeromonas sp. YN13HZO-058, assembly GCF_001921245.1. NCBI lineage: Bacteria > Pseudomonadati > Pseudomonadota > Gammaproteobacteria > Aeromonadales > Aeromonadaceae > Aeromonas > Aeromonas sp. YN13HZO-058. The sequence continues at coordinate 334 of NZ_MQSY01000003.1, forward strand.
ACGCACAACCGACCCAAATCAATCTGCTCAACCACCATGCCGCCAAGCGCCTGCGCCAGTTGCGGGAACAGCTGAAACTGAGCCGCCCCAAGTTTGCCGACCAGCTCGGCATTCCGCCCACCACGCTCAAGAACTACGAGCTGGGATACCGCGAGATCGGGGGCGGTCTGTTCTTGCTGATCGCCAACCACCCGGAGCTGAAACGCCATGTCGATTGGCTGCTGACCGGTATCGCCACGCCGGAGGTGCAGGCATGACCAAGATCTTCCATCCCATATCCGAACAGGAGGCGCTGGCCGAGTTGCCACGCCTGCGCCAGCGGCTCACCGCCAAAGCCCGTCACTCCTCATGCCTCAGAGGAACTGAGGGTAAAACCTTGTTAGCCCAGGCACAGCGAGCCCTGCGCTGGCACCAGCTGTTTCTCAGCATCAACCGGAGGGCCTGCCAATGAGCGACATCATCAAGATTGCCCGCCAGGCGCCCAAGGTGGTCGAGGGGTTGCTGGCCGATATGTTCGCCGCCAATGCCGAAGATAACCGCATCGCCCTGGGCGGGGTTTACTCCGGCCAGCAGTACATCCAGCTGCAGCTGGTTGCGACCAGCAACCCGGCTGATCTGCTTGATGATGACGGCGACGAAGGCGATGAAGAGGCGGCACCACTCCCCGCTCACAACCAGCTGACCACCAACTGGCTTGCAGCCCGCGCCGAGTTTATCGCTGCCGGCGGTGAGGCCAGGGGCGATCGGGATATCCCCCGGGAGCTGCTGGCGCTCGGCGCGGTACGTTCTGTCTATTGGCTGGCGCTAGGCCAGGGAGAAACCGCGCTGGCCAAAGAGATCGGCGAGTGGTGGCAGGAGTGCGCGCCACTGCATGGGCAAGGTGAGGTGATCAAGTGACCCATCACCTGCAGCAGGAACTGACCAGCCAGATGTATCGCTGGCAAGAGACCTATCGGGAGGACGCAGCGCGGCTGCGTCTTTATCAACGGGAGCTGGCCCATGCGCGCCGGCTACCTGCCCGCCCCCGTGTCAGCATCAAGCTGTTGCTGCGCCAGTGTGCGGCCGCTCGGCGAATGAAAAACCATGCCCAACAACGCATCAGTGGATGCCTGTTTCGCATCAAGACGTTATCCGCTTAACGCATGACCAAGCTCACCACCCGGCTGCCGCTGTCGAGAAAAGCACAGCTACAGCGCGTCAACACCCTTTGCAACTCTCTGCCCGGCGTCAACTTTGACGCCGTTTTCGGCGGCCCACGCGGCCAATACGATCTGCTGTGGGCCATCCAGTTGCTCGATGGCCTCTCCCCCGAGTTAACCCGCGACCTGTTCAAGCAGTACGCACGGCGCCGCAAGGATTGCAGCTTCACCCATTGCCGGGCGGCTAATATCTGGCTGCGTGAGCGAACCCGCTGGGTGCGCCAGTTGCTCCACTCCATCCCGGTCAACCCGAGGGAGATGCGCGATGAAGACGGCCGCAAGAAGGTGGCCCACCAGTTCGCCAACCAGACCGCAGCCATTTACAAAAACATCGAGCAGGACATCAAAGAAGGCGCCGAGCCGGATCTACTGCAGACCTGGGCGCTGATGCGTCAGCCGGCCGATCAGTGGGGCTTTATCGGCAAGATGCCCAAATTCAAATCCGACGAAGTGCGGGATAACTGGATCCTGAGCGTGCTGGTGCGCCTGCTCTCTGCCAAGTGGTGGGAAAAGCGTGTTAACCGCTGCTGGGATCGGCTGCAGGAGCAGATCAATATTCTGCTCGGCAAGGTACGCAAGGGCGTGTCGGCTTATGTATCGAACGCCACCATGAAGGTGGTGCGCGAACGCAAGCGGGCCATGATGCGCTGGCTGGCCGAGTCGGAAGTGGTCAACGAGCAGTATGACCTGGTCGTGTCGATGAAGGATTGCTGGGAGGCCAGCAACGCCAACCTGGTGAACCGCCGCAACGAAATGATGGTGCGTGCTCGGGGGTTCAATGACTATGCCGAGGAGCAGGGTCATGTGGGGGTCTTCTTCACCTAGACCGCCCCAAGCCGCTTTCATGCCTGGACACAAAAGCACAACGGCAAAGCGATAGAGAACAAACGCTATCAAGGGGCCACGCCGCGGGAAACCTGCGCCTATCTGGCTAAACTCTGGAGCCGCGCCAGGGCCGCCCTCAAACGGTGGAACGCTCCCGTTTATGGATTTCGCGTTTGCGAGGCTCACCACGACGGCACCCCGCACTGGCATCTGCTGCTATTTATGCGCCCGGAAGATCGCAACCGGGTGATCGGCATCCTGCAACGTTATGCCCTGACCGATGACCACGAAGAGCTGGTACGGGATATCAAGGGCTGCCCACCCTTTACCGACTTTACTCCCCGCTTTGACTGGAAAGAGATAGACCCGGCCAAGGGGGATGCCGCGGGCTATATCGCCAAATACATTGCCAAGAACATCGACGGCGCCTACCTGGACGATGATGAAGGGAAGGTGCGAACAAGTCCCTGATGTGAGATCATGAGTCCCACTTGGCATCAGGGATAAGGTTCAGCATGAGTCACCA
>NZ_MQSY01000070.1:0-2956 GCF_001921245.1 Aeromonas sp. YN13HZO-058
AGTAGTTCGTTCATTCGCTACAAGGCCCAGAACACTTCTTGGGTGTTGTATGGTTAAGCCTCACGGGTAATTAGTATGGGTTAGCTCAACACGTCGCCGCGCTTACACACCCCACCTATCAACGTTGTGGTCTCCAACGGCCCTTTAGGACCCTCAAGGGGTCAGGGATGACTCATCTCAGGGCTCGCTTCCCGCTTAGATGCTTTCAGCGGTTATCGATTCCGAACTTAGCTACCGGGCAGTGCCACTGGCGTGACAACCCGAACACCAGAGGTTCGTTCACTCCGGTCCTCTCGTACTAGGAGCAACTCCCTTCAATCATCCAACGCCCACGGCAGATAGGGACCGAACTGTCTCACGACGTTCTGAACCCAGCTCGCGTACCACTTTAAATGGCGAACAGCCATACCCTTGGGACCGACTTCAGCCCCAGGATGTGATGAGCCGACATCGAGGTGCCAAACACCGCCGTCGATATGAACTCTTGGGCGGTATCAGCCTGTTATCCCCGGAGTACCTTTTATCCGTTGAGCGATGGCCCTTCCATTCAGAACCACCGGATCACTATGACCTACTTTCGTACCTGCTCGACCTGTCCGTCTCGCAGTTAAGCTGGCTTATGCCATTGCACTAACCTCCTGATGTCCGACCAGGATTAGCCAACCTTCGTGCTCCTCCGTTACTCTTTGGGAGGAGACCGCCCCAGTCAAACTACCCACCAGGCACTGTCCGCGAGCCCGATTCAGGGCCCTGCGTTAGAACATCAAACATACAAGGGTGGTATTTCAAGGACGGCTCCAGCGCAACTGGCGTCACGCCTTCAAAGCCTCCCACCTATCCTACACATGTAGGTTCAATGTTCAGTGCCAAGCTGTAGTAAAGGTTCACGGGGTCTTTCCGTCTAGCCGCGGGTACACCGCATCTTCACGGCGAATTCGATTTCACTGAGTCTCGGGTGGAGACAGCATGGCCATGGTTACACCATTCGTGCAGGTCGGAACTTACCCGACAAGGAATTTCGCTACCTTAGGACCGTTATAGTTACGGCCGCCGTTTACCGGGGCTTCGATCAAGAGCTTCGCTTGCGCTAACCCCATCAATTAACCTTCCGGCACCGGGCAGGTGTCACACCCTATACGTCCACTTTCGTGTTTGCAGAGTGCTGTGTTTTTGATAAACAGTCCCAGCCATCTGGTCACTGCGACTCCCGACTGCTCCATCCGCAAGGGACTTCACTGTCAAGAGCGAACCTTCTCCCGAAGTTACGGTTCTATTTTGCCTAGTTCCTTCACCCGAGTTCTCTCAAGCGCCTTGGTATTCTCTACCCGACCACCTGTGTCGGTTTGGGGTACGATGACTTGTAATCTGAAGCTTAGAGGCTTTTCCTGGAAGCAGGGCATCAATGGCTTCCGCACCGTAGTGCGTTCGTCTCGTGTCTCAGTGTTGTGTCTCCGGATTTGCCTAGAAACACCACCTACGCACTTTCACCAGGACAACCGTCGCCTGGCCCACCTAGCCTTCTCCGTCCCCCCATCGCAATTACAAGTCGTGCAGGAATATTAACCTGCTTCCCATCGATTACGCCTTTCGGCCTCACCTTAGGGGTCGACTCACCCTGCCCCGATTAACGTTGGACAGGAACCCTTGGTCTTCCGGCGAGGAGGCTTTTCACCCCCTTTATCGTTACTTACGTCAGCATTCGCACTTCTGATATCTCCAGCATACCTCTCGATACACCTTCGCAGACTTACAGAACGCTCCCCTACCACTCATACATAAGTATGAATCCGCGGCTTCGGTGCCTGGTTTGAGCCCCGTTACATCTTCCGCGCAGGCCGACTCGACTAGTGAGCTATTACGCTTTCTTTAAATGATGGCTGCTTCTAAGCCAACATCCTAGCTGTCTGAGCCTTCCCACATCGTTTCCCACTTAACCAGAACTTTGGGACCTTAGCCGGCGGTCTGGGTTGTTTCCCTCTTCACGACGGACGTTAGCACCCGCCGTGTGTCTCCCGGATATTACTTACTGGTATTCGGAGTTTGCATGGAGTTGGTAAGTCGGGATGACCCCCTAGTCCAAACAGTGCTCTACCCCCAGTAGTATTCGTCCGAGGCGCTACCTAAATAGCTTTCGGGGAGAACCAGCTATCTCCGAGTTTGATTGGCCTTTCACCCCCAGCCACAGGTCATCCCCTAACTTTGCAACGTTAGTGGGTTCGGTCCTCCAGTTGATGTTACTCAACCTTCAACCTGCCCATGGCTAGATCACCCGGTTTCGGGTCTACACCTTGCAACTAGACGCCCAGTTAAGACTCGGTTTCCCTACGGCTCCCCTATACGGTTAACCTCGCTACAAAATGTAAGTCGCTGACCCATTATACAAAAGGTACGCAGTCACCCCGAAGGGCTCCCACTGCTTGTACGTACACGGTTTCAGGTTCTATTTCACTCCCCTCACAGGGGTTCTTTTCGCCTTTCCCTCACGGTACTGGTTCACTATCGGTCAGTCAGGAGTATTTAGCCTTGGAGGATGGTCCCCCCATATTCAGACAGGATGTCACGTGTCCCGCCCTACTCGATTTCACTTCAAGGTCGTTTTCATGTACGGGGCTATCACCCTGTATCGCTGGCCTTTCCAGGACCATTCCACTAACTTCCAAGAAACTTAAGGGCTAATCCCCGTTCGCTCGCCGCTACTGAGGGAATCTCGGTTGATTTCTTTTCCTCGGGGTACTTAGATGTTTCAGTTCTCCCGGTTCGCCTCGTTGCACTATGTATTCATGCAACGATACCTAGCTTATGCTAAGTGGGTTTCCCCATTCGGAAATCTGTGAGTAATAGCGTCTCTTACCGACTTCTCACAGCTTATCGCAGGTTAGTACGTCCTTCATCGCCTCTGACTGCCAAGGCATCCACCATGTACGCTTAGTCACTTAACCATACAACCCCAAGAAGT
>NZ_MQSY01000067.1:0-3136 GCF_001921245.1 Aeromonas sp. YN13HZO-058
ATCCGAAACCAATCAACAGGTTTCGGATTTTTACACATCAGCAGGATCGGTCAATGGATCCTTAACTGATCGGCATTAGCCCATCACGGGCCCCTTTTCTTATTGCCAACATCGACCGACTCATCATTAGGGAGCCCACGCCTGTTCACCTCAGAGTGCAACCGCACGCTGCTTTGGCCCATCGGTCAGATGTCAACGAGCAGATGGGCTACCGCCTCCGGCACGGCTCTGCTATTATCCGCGGCCTTATGATCAAGACGCATACTGGCGTGACCGTAACGCCGCCATAACCCCGCCCTTCGCGGCACCTGCCGCCTGACTCTGGTTATCACAACCGGAGCGTTTTTGTTCATCCGTCACTTACCAATACAACAATCCGATCCTGCCCGAACGCCATCTGACCCCTTGGTCAGTGGATGCGTTGTGCTGTGGATCCCGAACAAGCGAGAAAATCCCCCCATGCTGGAACGTGCAAGACAAGAGTGGTTCTCCAACATCCGTGCCGATCTGCTGGCCGGCACCGTGGTGGCGCTGGCGCTGATCCCGGAAGCCATCGCCTTCTCGATCATCGCTGGCGTTGACCCCAAGGTCGGCCTCTACGCCTCCTTCTGTATCGCCGTGGTTATCGCCTTTGTCGGCGGTCGCCCTGGCATGATCTCCGCCGCCACCGGCGCCATGGCGCTGTTGATGGTGACCCTGGTGAAAGAACATGGCCTGCAATATCTGCTGGCCGCGACCCTGCTTACCGGGGTACTCCAGATCGCGGCGGGTTACCTGAAACTGGGCAGCCTGATGCGATTTGTCTCCCGCTCGGTGGTAACCGGCTTCGTCAATGCGTTGGCGATCCTCATCTTTATGGCCCAGTTGCCTGAGCTCACCAACGTCACCTGGCAGGTCTACGCCATGACGGCGGCTGGCCTTGGCATCATCTATCTGTTCCCGCTGATCCCGGTGGTGGGCAAGCTGGTGCCTTCTCCGCTGCTCTGCATCGTGATCCTGACGGCAGTCGCCATCACCATGGGCATCGATATCCGCACCGTGGGCGACATGGGCGAGCTGCCCGATACCCTGCCCATCTTCCTGTGGCCGGAAGTGCCGCTCAATCTCGAGACACTGGCCATCATCTTCCCATATTCCGCAGGTCTGGCCGTGGTCGGTCTGCTCGAATCCATGATGACGGCGGCCATTGTCGATGACCTGACCGATACCAGCAGCGACCGCAATCGCGAGTGCAAGGGCCAGGGGATCGCCAATATCGGCGCAGGCCTGATGGGTGGCATGGCGGGCTGCGCCATGATTGGTCAGTCCATCATCAACATCAAATCCGGTGGCCGTGGCCGCCTCTCCACCTTTGTCGCAGGCACCCTGCTCATCCTGATGGTGGTCTTCATGGATGAGTGGATCCGCCAGATCCCCATGGCGGCACTGGTGGCCGTGATGATCATGGTCTCTATCGGGACGTTTTCCTGGGAGTCGGTTCGCAATCTCAAGAAGCACCCGCTCTCCACCAATATCGTGATGGTGGCAACAGTGGCTGTGGTCGTCGCTACCCATAACCTGGCACTCGGGGTATTTGTCGGGGTGCTGCTCGCCTCCCTGTTCTTTGCCAACAAGGTTGCCCGCTTCATGCTGGTCAAGAGCGACAGCGAGCGAAACGGCGAGGTACGCACCTATCAGGTGCGGGGCCAGGTGTTCTTCGCCAGTGCCGAGCAGTTCTTTGCCGGATTTGACTTCAAGGAGGTGGTAGAAAAAGTGGTGATCGACCTCACCCACGCCCACTTCTGGGACATCACCGCCGTCACCGCACTGGACAAGGTGGTCATCAAGTTCCGCCGTGAGGGCACCGACGTGGAGCTGATTGGCTTGAACGAGGCGAGCGCCACTATCGTTGACCGCTTTGGTGTGCACGACAAACCGGAAGAAGTTGAAAAGCTGCTGGCTGGCCACTGATCACAAAAAGGAATTCATCATGACAAACATTTTCGCCTGTATCGATGGCTCTCCGGCCATGACAGCGGTGTGCGATGCGGCGGCTTGGGCCGCAGCCAACACCGGGTTACCCGTCACCCTGCTGCACGTACTGGAAAAGAACCAGTTTGAAGGAGAGAGCGATCTCTCCGGCAACATTGGCCTTGGCAGTCGCGAGCAGCTGCTCAAGGAGCTCGCCGAGCTGGATCACCAACGCAGCCGCCTCGCCCATGAACAGGGACGGATGCTGCTCAACGGCGGCAAGGCGTATCTTGCCGACTTGGGCATGACAGGAGTCGAGACCCTGCAACGCCACGGCCAGCTGGTAGAGACAACCCAGGAGCTCTCATCCGGTATGCGGATGTTGATCATGGGCAAGCAGGGCACGACCCATGCCCACGAGCTGATTGGCAGCCATATCGAGAGCGTCATCCGCACCCTGGCCAACCCCATCATGGTGGTACAGCCGGGCTTTCAGGCGCCAAGCCGCTTCCTGTTTGCCTATGACGCCAGCCCGACCGCCAAGAAGGTGCTGGAGTTGATCGCAAGCAGCCCGCTGCTCAAGGGGCTTGAGTGTGATCTGGTGATGGTTGCCGAACCGGGTGACGAGCACGAACGCCAGCTGGCACAGGCCAAGCAGGTGTTGAAAAGTGCGGGCATCAAGGTAACAGCCAGGCTGCTGCAAGGAGAGGTGGTGCCGGTAATTTGCCTACATGCCACCGAGGTGGGCTGTGACCTTATCGTGATGGGGGCCTATGGTCACTCACGGATCAGGCAGTTCATTGTGGGTAGCACCACCACGGGGATGCTGAAAACCACCCGTACCTCTCTGCTACTGCTGAGATGATGACCATTCAGGGGCCCATCACGGGCCTAATGCCAGTCAGTTAAGCCTGACTGGCATTGTTTTTATTGGTTTTTTTACACTGTATTTCTGTGGCCTTGGCTTCACGCAGCGGGGGTAACTTCGCTCCCTTCGTTCCGGCAGCACAAACTGCCCCGCCTGTTTCTCCAGGTCAGCTACCCGCTTCGGGATAGTCCCCGCTGACAGGTAGGGCATGCAGCTCAGTTCATGGATAAGATAGATCGACGCCATGTGAAAACTCAGCTGGCTCGCCGTGTATCCCTTCAGGCTCGCCGTCATCTTCACCATCTGGCTGCGCAGCAG
>NZ_MQSY01000049.1:0-4746 GCF_001921245.1 Aeromonas sp. YN13HZO-058
AATCCGAAACCAATCAACAGGTTTCGGATTTTTACACATCAGCAGGATCGGTCAATGGATCCTTAACTGATCGGCATTACATCCATGATGCCGGTTTTTTTTATGGCTGCCGTTTACCTTCTTGCCATAAAAACCACTCAAAGGCTCAATTAACTCACTAATAAATGCCACATTGAGCTGTTCTGCAATAACATTCTGCCCTGCCCTCGCTAAAGTGAGCCCGTTACCACACGAGGAGTCACCCGATGAAATTGCTCAAACAGAGTGCCCTGTTGCCACTGCTCTGCCTGACGGCCATGCCAGCCTTTGCCATGACCCTGAAGAGCACGGATATTCACGAAGGCCAGTTGATGGACAAACAGTTCAGCTTCAACGGCTTTGGCTGCAGCGGTGACAACCACTCGCCCCAGCTGAGTTGGCAGGATCTGCCGGCAGGCACCAAGAGTGTTGCCATCACCGCCTATGACCCCGATGCCCCCACCAGCAGCGGTTGGTGGCACTGGCTGGTGGTGAACCTGCCTGCCACCCAGAGCGAACTGGTCAGCAATGCCTCCGGCAAGCTCAAGCAGGGATTGGAGGTCCGCACCGACTTTGGCAGCCAGGGTTACGGCGGCCCCTGCCCGCCCGCAGGTCACGGCATGCACCGCTATCAATTCACCGCCTGGGCCCTGCCCCATGATCTCGAGGTGAAGGCCGATACCCCGCCCGCTATGGTAGGCTACATGCTCAACAGCATGGCGCTCGGCAAAGCCAACCTGACCGCCACCTTCATTACCCCCTAGGAGCCAACCGGATGAGCACTCCCCTGCTGCAACAGAGCCACTATCTCGGGATCCGCCAGCAGCCCCTGCACCGGGTGCTCATCTATGCCCCGACCCTTATCTGGGTCACCCAGGGGAGCAAGCAACTGTGGTGGCGCGAGCGGCGTCTGTCGTTTGACAGGGAGCGCTGGCTGCTGATCCCGGCAGGCCACCAGCTCACCTTCGTTAATCAACCTGAGCAGGGCAAGTTTCGCTCCCACGCCATCACGCTGCTGACCCCGCCGCCGCAGGAGTGGCTGGCCGAGTCAGCCCCTTCCCATGCCGATCTGGATGAGCCAGCAGTCAAGGTTACCCACGGGCTCACCTTATACTTCGAGCTCATCAGCACCATGGCCGAACGGGGACTAAGCGAGGCAACCCAGGCCGAACTGCTGCGCGGCTTCTATGCCGAGCTGCGGGCCACCAACGTCCTCGGGTTGCTCTTTCCCGCCAGCACCATGACCCTCGCAGAGCGGCTGGCACGCTACCTGGCAGTGGAACCCGGCATCGACCACACCCTGGAGGTGGTGGCCCCTCACTTCTCCATGAGTCGCGCCTCCATGGTGCGCATGAGCCACGCCCTCAACCTGTTGCAACAGGGCCTGACCCCGCTGGAGGTCGCCCTCGCCTGCGGTTATGACTCCCCCAGCCGTTTTGCCGCCCGCTTTAAACAGGGGTTCGGCCTAACGCCCCACCAATACCTGCACACCTGCCCATCCCCCCAGCTAAGTCACGTCAGATAGTCGATAAGTAACTTCTCCGAAGAGAGTGACTGCCAGCAGTTGTATGTCCTTGGGCTGCGCAATGAATGGCAACACCCATTATGCAAAAGGCCTCCGGATGGAGGCCTTTCTGTTTTCATTCAAGTTGCGCTCACACCATACCCGCCACGCTGCGGGTACGGGCTCGTCTTAGCCGTTCGTGAGCGGCAAAGAGAGACGTTTGGCCAGCGCCTGAAAGTGCTGGCTCACCTCGGCGCCGAACAGGGGGTCACCAATGGCGCGGTTCTGCCAGTTTTGCTCCAGATGACGCCAGTCATCCTCGGTCAGGGAGTCACGCAGATGGGGGAAGATCACCCCCTCTTCGTAGTTCATGTGCGCCTCTTGCAGCTCCACGAAGCGCTCCAGCTTGGTGGTGAACTGATCGAGGGGGATCACCGCATCCATCAGGATCATCTCCACCATCTCCTTGAGATCGGCCCCGGCCTCCAGCAGCTTGACATGCTCATCCTGCAGGCGGTTGGCAACCTCCCCTTCCACCACCCGATATTTCAGGTAGTAGTCATAGATGAGATCTTCCTTGGGATGGTGGTACTTGTCAGAAACCTCCCGCAGGTAGTCGATGACATCGCGCACCAGAAAATAGCTGATAGGCTCTTCGGCACGGATGGCTGCCAGCTTGTGCTTGAGCAGCTCCAAAAGTCGGGCGATGTTGAGATGGTCCTTGTGCAGACTGGATAACATGGGCACTCCTTGGCTCTGAATTAATGTTATGTCCCTGAGTATACGGTCATTTGTCGCCCAAACTTTGCACTCAATCAAGTGGCATGCAGACAGATTTCCACTCTATCGGACTCTTGCCCTGTTGTTCCAGCAAGCGATTGGTCTCGCTAAAGTGACCGCAACCGATGAAACCGCGGTGGGCAGAGAGGGGGCTCGGGTGCGGCGCGGTCAGCACATAGTGGCGCTGGCGGTCGATGAAACGTCCCTTCTTCTGGGCGTGGGCCCCCCACAGCAGGAAGACCCCCCCCTGACAACTGGCATTGACCTGCTCGATGACCCGATCGGTAAAGGTCTCCCATCCCAGATGGGCGTGAGAGTGAGCCTGACCGGCCTGCACCGTCAGCACTGTGTTGAGCAGCAGGACGCCCTGTTTGGCCCAGGATTCGAGAAAGCCGTGATTGGGTGTGACGAAACCTGGCAGATCCCGCTGCATCTCTTTATAGATGTTGACCAGTGAGGGGGGCGTACGCACGCCGGGCAGAACGGAGAAGCAGAGCCCGTGCGCCTGATTGGGGCCGTGGTAGGGGTCCTGGCCCAGGATCACCACCTTGACCTGATCCAGCTCGGTCAGCTTGAAGGCATTGAACACATCGGTGGCTGGCGGGTAGATCACCTTGCCCGCTTCCCGCTCGGCTCTGACGGTTGCCAGCGTACTCTTGAAATAGTCCTGCTCTTTCTCAGAGCCAATCACATCACTCCAGGTCAGCACCCCGGCCTCCTCACTTGATACGGCGAAGGGCTCAGGATAGGGGGCCAGCCCGCAAGACGCAACCGTGGCTCACGCTTTCCAGAGCCTGGCGAGGCGCCCCGAGCGCTCCAGCTTGCGCAGGCCGGTATTGAACAGCAGCATCAGACGGCGCGCCTCGGGATCAGCCTTGCGCATCAACAGGTATCCCGGTTGCGACCAGATGGGGTCGGCGGCGCCGGTCAGTGACAGCGATTGGGGATGACGGGCGAGCGCCTGCTGGAACAGAGTCTGTGCCACCTGCTCATCCATCACCAGATAGTGGACTCGCCCGTCGAGCAGCTTGCCCATGCTCTCCTCATCGGAATCTGACCACTCGAGGGTGAGCCCGGCTTGGCGGGCGGCAAAGCCATCGCCATAGAAGTAGCCATGGGTCACCCCGACCGGCTGGTGTTTCAGCTCACCCAGATTGACCGCGGGCGTACCGGTCAGCGTCATCAAGCGGGTGGTGAAATGGCCGAGCGAGGCGGAGAGATAGAAAAGCTGTTCCCGCTCGCGGGAGCGAAACCAGGGCATGGTGACCACATAGCGCCCCTCCAGAGTCAACTGGTAAGCCTCGGCCCAGGAATAGAAGTGAAAGCTGACATCGAGCCCCTCTTCGGCAAAGGCCTGGCGCACCACCTCACAGAGAAAGCCCTGATTGGGCAACGACTCACTGATATAGGGCGGCCACTCGCCCACAGCAATGCGCACCGTCTCGGCCCGCACCGCAGCACAGCTTGCCCAGCAACAAAACAGGGTGAGCCATGCCCACTTGCGCCACCCGTTATTCACCCGGCACTCTCCTCGCTTTTTTTGCTGAGTGTAGCCAACCCCTCAATTAACATCAGAAAAAAGCCGAAAAGATGTAGTTAAATTACTAGATTAACAAGATAAAAGATGCATAATTTTGATATCTTACAAAATCAGAAAAATGACCTATTTTTGATTCAACTCAAGAATTTAATCCCATTGAAATGGCGCTTTGTCGGATTTTCTTGATCTGGATCAATTTTGGTAATATTACCACCGTGGTATATATGACCCCATCAAAGAAAAGGTGTAAGGCAAGGGCCCTTTAAGTCATCGCCATCGACGGTAGCTTAAATACATCAGGGTAATTTCCTTACAGTTGGATTCGCGTTCCCATTGAGGAGTCATACCATGATCAAAGGCATTCAAATCACCCAGGCCGCCAACACCGCTCTGCTGAACTCTTTCTGGCTGCTGGACGAAGAGAAGCAACAGGCTCGCTGCATCTGCGCCAAAGGCGATGCCTTCACTGCCGATCAAGAAGTGCAGCTGGCTGACCTGGGTCAGTTCGAATACCGCGAACTGCCGGTTCAGGCTGAGCCTGCTGTTGAAGGTGGCCAGCACCTGAACGTCAACGTACTGCGTCGTGAAACTCTGGAAGATGCTATCGAAAACCCGGAGAAGTACCCGCAGCTGACCATCCGTGTATCTGGCTACGCAGTGCGTTTCAACGCCCTGACTCCGGAACAGCAGCGTGACGTGGTTACCCGTACTTTCACCCAGAGCCTGTAATCAGCGCCCTGCAGTGAATAGTTGATACTCGCGGTATCAGCACCAAAAAAACGGCCAATCGGCCGTTTTTTTATGGCTATGTCCCAATTACGTCTTGCATGGGGCGCCCCAGCGCCTCATGCAAACACGCTTTGATATTCACGCCCCTCCCGTAACGCTCCAGCATCCTGCGCCA
>NZ_MQSY01000075.1:0-5016 GCF_001921245.1 Aeromonas sp. YN13HZO-058
AAATCCGAAACCAATCAACAGGTTTCGGATTTTTACACATCAGCAGGATCGGTCAATGGATCCTTAACTGATCGGCATTAAGGTTAACAGCGCGCCTTTTTTTCACAGCAAGTCGATCGAGCAGATGCGAACCCTGATGGCCTCTTTGCCCTCCTGCGGCACAGATCTGGCGCTTGCCAATAACGCGCCGGTCGTGGATGCGGGGGGCGATCGGGTGATCCCCGCCAATACCCCTTTCACACTGGTCGGCAGCGCACTGGATCTGGACGGTAATCCCCTGAGTTACACCTGGGAGCAGGTTGATCTTGGCAATGCGTCCTACAGTGTGGCGACCATGGTGGATGATGGAACCCGCCCGCTGTTTCGTTTTGTCTCTCCGACATCGGATCCCCGTAGAACCTTGCCCGCCATGAGCTCGCTGATCTCGGGTGTATTGGCCAAAGGAGAGGCGTGGCCTGCGACCAATCGTAACCTTCAGTTCCGCCTTACCGTGCGCGATGGGCAGGGGGCGGTGAGCAGTGATGAAATGGTGGTTCAGGTGATCAATACCGGCGCGGCATTTGCCATCACAGCCCCGCAGATCGGCACCATGGTGGTGGGTAGTACCCAGATGGAGCATGGGATGTTGCAGGGACCGATCAGCCCCCCATTAACTGCTCTCGCGTGGATTTGGCACTGACACAGAATGGCGGGTCTAGCTGGACGACGCTGGCAAGCGGATTGGCCAATAACGGCTCGGCCAGTGTGGTGTTGCCTGCACCGTTGACCAGCACGGCCAGGCTGAAGTTGGCATGCAGCAATAATATTTTTTTCTCTATCAATGGGATAAAAGGTAATGCGTCGGCCACGACGGAGAGTGCAACCGTGATCAACAATAACAGTGCGGGTGGCGGCGGTGGTGGTGGCGCTGTGAGTCTTATCGTGATCCTCCTGATGGGAGGGGCAGCCGGATGGCGCAGATATTACGGCTAGTCGCCAGTTTGCTGCTTTTGCATATATGCGCAGAACAGGTTGTGGCCGCCTCTCTGACCGAGACAATAGAGGAGAGCCTTGCCGCGCAGGATTATCGGCTCATCGTGCGCGGCGGGCGTGGCGGTATGGCCCCGGGGGTTGTTGAGTCACTGCAAGCAGAAGCGAGAACCCGGTGCGGGGTGCGTTATCTGGAGGGATTCGGCGATGTGATTGAGATGGGCAAGGAGGCGGAGTTCGAGCAGCGGATTGACTATGCCACCCGATATAACCGGCGGATGCTGGAAAAGTGCATGCCGGAGGCGATTGAGAGGTAATTGAGAGGTCATAGTGTGCAGGTAAGCACAGCGGGGAGGCAGTTGCCTCCCCGCTGCGTTATGGCTTGTCACTGGCAGACGGGCGGAGCACAATGCCTGCGTCACTCTCTTGATGGTCGTGGAACCATTATTTATTTGAAGGAAAATCAAGATGATGGATGTTGCTGATCTGCGCCGTGAATACTCCCGTGGCGGGCTGCACCGGGCCGATCTGCCGGCCGAGCCGCTGGTACTGTTCGAGAAGTGGTTGGCGCAGGCCTGTGAGGCTAAACTGACCGATCCCACAGCAATGGTGGTGGCGACCGTGGATGCCGATGGTCAGCCCTGGCAGCGCACCGTGCTGCTCAAGCACTACGACACTCAGGGGATGGTCTTTTACACCAACATGGGCAGCCGCAAAGCGCAGCAGCTGGAAGGTAATCCCCGTATCAGCCTGCTCTTCCCCTGGCACACGCTGGACAGGCAGGTTCATGTGACTGGCCGGGTGGAGAAGATGAGCACCTTCGAGGTGATGAAGTATTTCCACAGCCGCCCCAAGGATAGCCAGATCGCCGCCTGGGTCTCAAAGCAGTCGACCCGCATCTCGGCCCGTGGCGTGCTGGAGGCCAAGTTCCTCGAGCTCAAGCAGAAGTTTGCCAATGGCGAAGTGCCGCTGCCGAGCTTCTGGGGCGGCTTCCGGGTGGTGATTGAGACGGTAGAGTTTTGGCAGGGTGGCGAACACCGGCTGCACGACCGTTTCTACTACACCCGCGAAGGGGATGGCTGGCATATCGAGCGTCTGGCCCCCTGATCGCGCTGTTCAAATTCGTTTTCACAAGGAGTGTGTATGCGTCTGTATGGTGATCTGCGTTCCGGCAACTGCTACAAGGTGTGGCTGCTGGCCCGCTGGCTGGATCTGCCCCTTGAGTGGGTAGCGGTGGATATTCAGGCGGGGGATACCCGTACCCCCGCGTTTCTGGCCATGAACCCCAACGGCAAGATCCCGGTGCTGGAGATGGACCAAGGCGATGCGCTGGCTGAATCCAACGCCATCCTCTTCTATCTGACGCAAGGCAGCGCCTTGTGGCCCACCGATCCGCGCCAGCAGGCCGAGGTGCTCAAATGGATGTTCTTCGAGCAATACAGCCATGAGCCCTATATCGCGGTGGCCCGCTTTATTGTTCACTATCTCGGCCGCCCCGAGTCGCAGGAGGCGCGGCTCGACGGGCTGAAAGCCGGTGGCGAGAAGGCGCTGGCGGTGATGGAGCAGCAGTTGAAACAGAGTCCCTACCTGTGCGGTGATGCCCCGACCATCGCCGATATCGCCCTTTATGCCTACACCCACGTGGCAGAGGAGGGGATCTTCTCCTTGCAGGGGTGGCCGGCTATTCGTGACTGGATCGCCCGTATCGAAGCCCACCCCCGTCACCTGACGCTGCCTGCGGCCTGTCAGGCCAGCTGATGGAACTGCTGATCGAGGCCAGTCTGTGGCAACCGCAGTGGGCTGCGCTGTTGCAGCACTGGCAGCAGCGAGGTCATCGCTGGCAGTTGCTGCTGGGCAAAGAGGCGGCGGCCGCCCTCGATCAAAGCGATACTCTCTGGGCGAGCAGCCCTCCTGACGGGGTGCTTTGCCCGGGGGCCCTGCTGGCCGCCTGGCTCGATGGCGATCTGCTGGCGGATTTTCATGTCGATCCCAGCAGCCAAGTCCTGATCAGCGCCTCCACCTCGCTGCTGACCCTCGCCAGGGAGCAGGGGCTGCTGACCCTTGGCCCGGTGGGGGCTGACCTGCCGCTCACCCCCGAGGCCGATTTGGGCGCCGTGCTCAATCGCCTGCTGGCGCGCCGCGTGACGGTGCCGACCCTGGTTGAGGGGCATCCGCTATCAGGTGTCGTGCTGCGACCACTGCAGGCCGCCGATGACCGCGAGATCGTGCGCTACTGCAACGACGAGGCGCTGGCCCGCTACACCCTCAATATTCCTCATCCCTATCCGCCGGAGGGGGCCCGCGACTGGCTGGCGCTCAGCTGGCGCAAGGCGGCGCTTGGGCTTGGCTGGAGCTGGGCCATCACCTTGCCAGAGGAGCAAGGGGCGGCGCTGGTCGGGGTGATCTCCCTGCACTGGAATGGCGAGCTGGCCTGGTGGGTGGGCGTGCCCTGGCAAAATCGCGGTCTGGCCACTCGGGCCGCACGTTTGGTCAGGGGGTTCGCTTTTGACCAACTGCAACTGCCAGCGCTGACGGCTCGCCATATGCCGGACAATTTAGCCTCCGGCCGGGTGATGGCCAAACTGGGGATGCACTATCGCGGGCGGCGCCAGCTCAGCGGTCGTCAACCGTGCGAGGTGAGCTACTGTCGGCTGGATCGCGCTCCCTCCTTGCCCAATTCCTTGTCCGAGGAAATTGCCCATTGGCTTGCTGATGAGCGGATCGCCGTGGTGATCCTGTGGGATCCCGCAACGAGCAATCGGCAGAGTGCCAACGGCAAGCTGGCCATCTCGCTCTTTGTGGATGAGACCGGAACGGGGGAGGAGCCCTGCTGTTCGCCGCATCTTGAGCAGTTGCTGACGCTGCGCTGTTACCCCGTTGATCTGCTGGATCAGGCTGAACCGGAACAGATGTCCCATCTTGGTGGTGTGTTGCTGAAAGACAGGGACGAACAGGGGCTGGCATGGCTGCTGCAACTGGCCGCGCTGCAGCGCCAGGGGCCCGATCTGCTCAGCCGCGAGGATCGCGCATCACGGCTCCACTGGTTCAACCAATTGATGGCGCAGGCGCTGGGCTGCAACGGTGACTCGCCGCAGATACGTTATCAGCAGTTACGGCTGCTGGTGGAGCTGCCGGAGCTGGTCGACGAGCTGGATGGCTGCTGGCATCAAACGCCCGAATTGACCTTCGAGCGGTTGGCGAAGGAGGCTCCCGCCCTCTGGCTGGCCTACTGCGAGGCGATGAACAGGGTCACCCCGGCTACGCTGTCAGCCTTGCAGCAGCAGTTTGCAGCTCGTTTTCCTGAGTGCACCCTCCCATTTTTGGACAAAGGTACTCAGAGTGACCAGCCGTTGTGTGGAATAATGCCTGCTCTGCTGTACGAGGAGTAATACCAGATGTTGAGAACCGAGCGCCCCGGTGACATGCTGCCGGTCTATGAGCTGCTGAGTGCCGCCTTCGGTCGTTCCGATGAGGCCGAACTGGTCAACCGCCTGCGCGAATGTGGCGCTGCCGTGGTAACCATGGTCGAAGAGGAAGAGTACGAGTTTATGGGGCACCTGATGCTAAGCCCGATCACCATTAACGGCATGGAAGGGCCCTGGCTCGGTCTGGCGCCGGTAGCGGTTCATCCCGACTGGCAAGGTCAGGGGATTGGCTCTGATCTCATCCGTGAAGGGCTTGATACGGCGCTCGAGATGGACTGGAAAGGGGTGGTGGTACTCGGGGATCCGGTCTACTACAGCCGTTTCGGTTTCCGCCCGGCCAGCGAGTTTGGCCTGCACTGCATCTATGAGGTGCCTGCCGACTGCTTTATGGCGATGGAGCTGCAGGAGAGCGGTTTTGCGGGTGTGCGGGGTGAGGTGCTCTATCACCCGCTGTTTGATGAACTCCCCGACGAGTTACCGGATGCGCAGGCAGAAGAGGCCCATCTATAGCGAACAGTCGCAGCGAAAAGTCATAACGAAGGGCTCTGTCCCAATTACGTGTTGAAAGGCTAATCTTGAAGTAGGCCATCACCTTGAGGTCTACCATCATGGATACCCCAGC
>NZ_MQSY01000029.1:0-7585 GCF_001921245.1 Aeromonas sp. YN13HZO-058
GCTGGGGTATCCATGATGGTAGACCTCAAGGTGATGGCCTACTTCAAGCTTAGCCCTTCAACACGTAATTGGGACAGCGCCATAAAAAAGAGCCTTGCCGCATGGCAAGGCTCTTTTTGTTTCGATATTCGTTTCGATATCTGTTCCGCCAAGCGATGGTGGCTCGGACAGACGCTATTGCGGCAATGTCTCCAACCGTTCCAGAAATGCAGGCAGGGAGGGGGCCAGCGGCAGACGGCGGCCAGAGTCGAGCCACTCCAGCCACACCTGACCACTCTCGTTATCAAGGGAGATGAGCGTCATCTCGTTGCGGGTGGTGGCAATAAAGATGGAGGGGGTTCGTTTTAACTTGCGCAACATCAGCAGGTGGCCGATGAGGTTCTCCCTGAGCAGGTCGAGATCCGCGTCGTTCCACGGCAAGATCAGTTCAAGGCGCAGCCCCTTGAAGAGGCAGGGGATGGGGCGGCTGAACCAGTGCCCGAAAAGGGCAATGGCGCAGGGATGAATCGTCAGCTCAAGTGCATCGGCCATGGCCGTAAAATCGGCGGGTTCGGGGCGCTGGTGAGGGCGCCAAGCCACCCGACCATCGGCGGGCTCACCAAGCTGGCAGGGGGAACGCCAGTCCGCCTCCCACTCGCACAAGGGCAGGCCTCGTCTGGCCTCGCCATCCCGTTGCCAGCGGGCAAAAAAGTGCTCCAGGGCAGACAAAACTTGATCCGACATCGAAAATCCCCACAATTGCTGGCAAAGTCCGCTATTGCACCACCAAACCCGGTAACAGACAAGGTTGCCAGCCGACCTTGCGACCCGGGTACAGAACCCGGGCCGACGCCCAAACCAAACGGCTGCAACCATCCGGCCCTGCAATGGCCCGTTTCATTCCACTCATCATGAGCAGATTACGTGAGCAACCCTGTGAGCAAACAAGATAGATACGCCGGGGCCAGCGCCCTGACCGGCCTGAGCCTGGGCCAGCAATCCGATTACATCAGCCAATACACCCCCTCCCTGCTGCAGCCAGTTCCCCGCAGCCTGAACCGGGATGACCTCCAGCTGGGCGATGATCTGCCCTTTACCGGTTGCGATGTCTGGACCCTCTATGAGCTCTCCTGGCTCAACGCCAAGGGCAAGCCAATGGTGGCGGTGGGTGAAGTGACCATTCCGGCCACCAGTGCGAATCTGATCGAATCCAAATCCTTCAAGCTCTACCTCAACTCGTTCAACCAGACCCGTTGCGACTCCATCGAAGCGGTCGCCGCCATGCTGACCAAGGATCTGAGCGCCTGCGCCGGTGAAACCGTCACGGTCACCCTGTTCCCTCTTGATCAGGCACCGCACCAGATTGCCCTGCTGCCCGGCGAGTGCATCGACGAGCAGGATATCGAGGTAGACACCTACGAATTTGATGCGACCCTGCTGCAAGGAGCGGCCGGCAGCAAGCAGGTAGAAGAGACCCTGCACAGCCACCTGCTCAAATCCAACTGCCTGGTGACCAGCCAGCCGGATTGGGGATCCGTGGTGATCCGCTACAAAGGGCCGAAACTCGATCGGGAGAAGCTGCTGCGCTACCTTATCTCGTTCCGCCAACACAACGAGTTCCACGAGCAGTGCATCGAGCGGATCTTTATCGACCTCAAGCACTATTGCCAGCCCGAGCAATTGACCGTCTATGCCCGCTACACCCGCCGCGGCGGCCTCGACATCAACCCGTTCCGCACCGATTTCGAAGCAGTGCCCGCCAACCTGCGCCTGATCCGCCAATAAACGCGAGCTGCAGCAAAGAGGGCAGGCACACTGCCCTCTGTACTGTGCGCCAGAAGGTTTCAATCGATGCTTTACATGGCAAGAATGAGGGCGCTGGATAATAAATTCCAGACGAAACCCACTTGCCGGCCACCTGTAAACCACAGTAAACGCTGGACTCGCAGGGGGGGGCTTGGATAACATGCCAACACCTCTGCGCCGTCCTTAATCCAATGAATCAACTGTTTTTTCTGGCCATGATGATGTCCTCCCTGTCAGCTCCGAATCTGGATCTGGACAAGGAGCAACTCTCTATCGATCTGCAACAAGCGCAATCGATGGTCCTGGCCGATCCTGCCAGATGTGTCCAGATCACCACCGCCTTCCTGGCGCGCGCAGCCAATAATCCCCAGCAAATCATCAGCAATCGCCAGGAGTTCGGTTATCGCGAACCCATCCTGAGCTACAGCACGGTGGCCCAGACCATAGGTGCCCATCTGCTCAAAGGGGAGTGTCTGCTGCAACTTGGCCAGTATCAGGCCACCCAGCAAGCGCTCGACAAGGCGATGGCACTGGCCGACAAAGAACGGCAACCGGAACTCAAGGCTCACGGCCTCTATCTCAAGATCCGCAGTCAGGCCCTCAAACCGGATAACCAGAGCACCAGCCGCGCCCTGATGGCTCAGCTGGACGAGCAGTTGGCCGTCCCCGCTCTCAAGCAGAGCCAGTTGCAGATCTATGGCCGCCTGCAACGCACCAGCTACGACATCGAGAACCAGCACTTCGATGATGCCAAGGCCCATCTGGCAGACGCGCGGATCTGGGCCGCCAAGACCCCCAATCCTCTCGCCAGTGCCTGGGTCAGCGCCATCAGCGGCGACCTTTATCGCGCGCTGCAGCAGCCACAGCTGGCGCTGGGGGAATATATCGATGCCCAGCAACAGGCCAAAAGTCTCAACGACCCGCTCTTTCTCGGCCTGCTGTCGAACCAGATAGTCAAACTCTACCAGCAGGAGCAGGAGCCCCAGAAAGCGCTGCAATATGCCAATGAAGCGGCCAACTACTTCCACTCCATCGGCAACCCCTCCCTCCTGTGCGACTCCCTGATGGTGCTGGCGCGGCTCAACCGCGAGCAGGGTGACCTCAACATGGCGCTGGTCTACTTCTTCAATGCGCTGGACCTGCTCGATGAGGGGAGCAACCGGCCGCAGGCCTCCCTGCTCAAGTACGAAATCGGCAAGACCTACCTGCAAAGCGGCAACCTGTCGCTGGCCAGCAACTACCTCAATGCGGCCCGTCAGTCCCACGAGCTGAGCGATGCCAAAGAGCCGCTGATCGATACCCTGCTGCTGCTCGGCGAGCTCTATCTGAAGAAACAGGAAGCCGCCATCGCCATCCTGCAGCTGGAGAGCGCCCGCGCGCTGGCCAATCAGCTCGGCGATACCCGCCGTCAATACGAGGTCTTCCGCCTGTTGTCCCTCGCCTATGAGCAGAAGGGATATCTGCGCCAGGCCCTCGACAGCTACAAGCGCTTCCACCGCCTTGGCGAAGAGGTGCGCCAGCAGGAGCTGGCCATGGAGCAAGCAGCAATCCGCGACAACTATGTTCAGGTCGAACGGGTGCAGCATATCAAGGAGCTGGAGCAGCGACTTAACAACAGCCAGCATCAGCAGGAGCGCTATCTCTGGTCGAGCATCACCACCAGCCTGCTGCTGGCGCTCTTTATCTACCTCTTCTTCACCCTCTGGCTCAAGCTGCGTACTGCCCGCCTGCAACTGAAACGGACCAATGAGGCCCTGCTGATCGAGCCACGCTCGGGGCTGGCCAACTGGCAGCGGCTGATGAACCGCTGGCCGCGGGAGATGGCAAAGCGCCAGTTGAAATCGGATCGCTGGTACCTCAGTGAACAGCCCTCCAGCGAGTTCGATGACAAGCTGCACTATCTGCTATTCAGGGTGCCTTTCCTGGTCAACACGCTGGAGCGCCACGGCTATCAGGCCAGCAGAGAAATCGAGCAGGCCTTCGGTGCCTATATGGACACCCTGACCCCGCAAGATGGCCGTATCTATGACTTGCGGGAAGGACACATGCTCTATGTGGTGCCACAGCGCCACGTCACCAACCTGCATCAACTGGCGGGAGACCTGCTGACGGCCATCGCCGCCTTCCCTTGTAGTTATCCGCTGGATCGCCGGATCAGCCTCGGGATTGTCAGTCACCCCTTCCTGCCCAAAGCGGCGACGGCGCTCGATCACAATGGCCTGTTTGACCTCTGCTATCTCGCCCTGTCGGGAGCCATTCAGCTCAGTGAAAAATGCCAGCAAAACGCCTGGTTGGAGCTTGCTGCGATCGATTGCCAACAAGCGGCATTTTTTAATGGGGATGTGTGGCAATGCGGCCTGATGGCAATTGACAAGGGACTGGTAAAAGTCAATTCTTCTCATGAAAAGCAATGGGTTAATTGGCCCAGCCTTGCAAGGAAGCCGGCAGCCGATAACCACCAGGAAATAATGTAGATAACAGGCGAGGATCGAAACAAAGTTCGACCACTGTTGCTATCCAACACCAAAAACAATAATGACAACAGGGCGACCTGATAATGAATGACATCGCTGCCGTAGCAGGACAATTGGCCAGGCTCAGGGAATCCCTTCAGCAGAAACAGCTGGAACTCGACGGCGTGCTGTCGTTTTCCGATGCAGAGCGTGCCCGCGGCATCCAGTTTATCAACAAGTTGATGCTCTCCTGCCGTGGCTTCGACCGCGAGCTGGACAATCGCTTCGCCAAGCTCAAGCAGAAACTGGATAACAATCCCGCATTTACCTCGCTGGATGCCGACCTGCTGGCCATTGAAAAACTGCTGCAGCAGCACAGCAATGCGCTGGAAGAGTCGATCACCCTGACCCAGACCGCCATCGATCTTGGTTCCAAACAGCTGAAAAACATCAAGGGCTTCCCGGAAGAGACCCGCAAGTCCCTCAAAGAATTTCTGGCAAGTCCCGCCGGTTACGGCATTGCCGATCACCAGAAGAAGGTGATCAAGCTGCTGGAGTTCTACCAGCAGGCGATCAAGATCCAGCTGCTGCCAAGTCAGCCCCTGTTGGCACCGTCAGGTGCAACTCAACAAGAAAGCGATACTGCCAGCAACGATGGCCAGCCAGATGTCGACCCGTTTGATCTCAAGGATCACGCTCGCATCGCCGATGAGCTGCAGCGACTTATCACCGAACTCGACTTTGCCGGCGCCATCGGCGAGAGCCTGAGCGATATTCGCCGCCAACTGCTGATCGGGATTAACCCTGCCCTGCTGGCGGAAACCTGCCTGCAGGTGATCGAGCTAATCATCGAAGGCACCCGTGAGGAGCGCAAAGCCTCCCGCGCCTTCCTCAGCTCCCTCAACGAGAGCCTGTCCGCGGTACATGTCGGCTTTACCGAATCCCTCGATGAGGGGCGTGCGCTGCAAAACGAAACCCGCGAGACACGCGAGGCGCTGGTCAACGAGTTGCAGGCGATCGATCACTCCCTGGCCAGCCATAACTCCATCGATGCGCTCAAGCGCGCCATCTCCGGCCATATGGGCGCCATCAACCTGCTGCTGCAAGAGCGTGACAGCACGGCGGCGCGGGAGCGTCACCTGCTCACCCGCCTCTCCACCATGGAGTCCAAGCTGCGGTTGATGAAGGAGGAGACCGCCGAGTACAAGAAGCGGCTGACCATTCAAAAGCACAAGCTGTTCCTCGACAGCCTGACCCAGGTACACAACCGGGCCGCCCTCGATGAACGGCTGGAGCAGGAGTACAAACGTTGGCTGCGCTACCGCACTCCGCTCTGCATGGCGATCATCGACATCGATCACTTCAAGAACATTAATGACAACTACGGCCATATGGCGGGTGACAAGGCGCTGAAAGTGGTCGCCAAGGCGCTGCAGAGTGCCCTGCGTGACACTGACTTCATCGCCCGTTTCGGCGGGGAAGAGTTCGTGGTGTTGCTGCCCAACATCAACCCGGACAAGTTCCAGAAGCCGCTGGAGACCCTGCGCCAGACCATCAAGAGCATCCCGTTCCGTTTTCGCGATGCCAAGGTGGAGATCACCATCTCCATCGGCGCAACCCTGTTCAAGGATGGGGATAACCCGTCCGATGTGTTCGAGCGGGCGGACAAGGCGCTCTACCACGCCAAGAACACCGGTCGGGATCAAGTGACACTGGCCTGACAAGCGGCTAAAAAAACAGCGAACAGTCGTCACCCTATTTCCCTCCCCCCTCTGTTACCACTACTATCGATCTCAGGGGATGCTACATGGCGTCCCCTTTTCTCCCCAGGGAAAAACACAACGATAACAAGTGAGTAAAGGGGAACCTATGATTACGCACATCAATCCCGTCGGCAGCATGGATTTGCTGTCACAGCTTGAGGTGGATCGCCTCAAGCAGACTGCCTCCAGCGATATCTATCAACTGTTTCGCAACTGCTCGCTGGCAGTGCTCAATTCTGGTAGCCATACCGACAGCTCCAAGGAGATCCTGGAGCGCTTCAAATCGTTTGATATTCATGTGATCCGGCGCGAGCGCGGGGTCAAGCTGGAACTGTTCAATGCCCCCGAGCACGCCTTTGTCGATGGCGAGATCATTCGCGGCATTCAGGAGCACCTCTTCTCGGTGCTGCGCGACATTCTCTATGTCTCCAATCAGCTCGAGTCCAACCGCCAGGTCAATCTGACCAACTCCACCCATATCTCCAACGTGGTGTTTGCCATCCTGCGTAACGCCAAGGTGATCCTGCCGGGCGCCGATCCCAACCTGATCGTCTGCTGGGGTGGCCACTCCATCAATGCGATCGAGTACCAGTACACCCGCGCCGTGGGCAGCGAACTGGGCCTGCGCGAGCTGAACATCTGTACCGGTTGTGGCCCGGGCGCCATGGAGGGCCCGATGAAGGGCGCTGCCGTCGGCCATGCCAAACAGCGGGTACGCAACGGGCGCTACATCGGCCTCACGGAGCCTTCCATCATTGCAGCCGAACCGCCCAACCCCATCGTCAACGAGCTGGTGATCCTGCCGGATATCGAGAAGCGACTGGAAGCCTTCGTGCGCCTAGGCCACGGCATCATCATCTTCCCGGGTGGAGTCGGCACCGCCGAAGAGCTGCTCTATCTACTTGGCATCATGATGAACCCGGCCAACGAACGCCAGCCGATGCCGATCATTCTGACCGGCCCGAAAGAGAGCGCCGACTACTTCCGTGCCATCGACGACTTCATCAAGGCGACCCTGGGCGAGCCTGCTACCCGGCTCTACCGGATCATCGTCGGCGATGCGCCGGAAGTAGCCCGGGTGATGAAAGAGGCGATGCCGAAGATTCGCGAATATCGCAAATCGGTCGGCGATGCTTACTCCTTCAACTGGTCGCTCAAGATTGAACCTGAGTTCCAACTCCCGTTCGAGCCGGATCACGCCAACATGGCCAGTCTGGATCTGCACCGCAATCAACCGCCGCAACTGCTGGCTGCCAACCTGCGCCGTGCCTTCTCCGGCATCGTCGCTGGCAACGTCAAGGAAGGGGGCATTCGCGCCATCGAGAAGAAAGGCCCCTTCAAGCTGCACGGCGACAAGGAGCTGATGCACCTGATGGACAAGCTGCTGGAGAGCTTCGTCAAGCAACAGCGAATGAAGCTGCCGGGCAGCCAATATGTGCCCTGCTACGAAATCGTCCGCTAGGGTATAGACAGCCACATCATCGACAGAGGGGGCGCATTGGCGCTAATGCCAGTCAGTTAAGCCTGACTGGCATTGTTTTTATTGGCTTTTTTCACACTATACCTCTGTGGCCTTGGCTTCAC
>NZ_MQSY01000048.1:0-8275 GCF_001921245.1 Aeromonas sp. YN13HZO-058
AATCCGAAACCAATCAACAGGTTTCGGATTTTTACACATCAGCAGGATCGGTCAATGGATCCTTAACTGATCGGCATTAGGGGCCTGGCCCCCTCTCTGTTTCTGTCGCCTCCTCGCGCGTCTTACCCCCCACTATCTTTGCTATTGGCACTCTAATTGCATTTCTCCTGTCAGAGTCATCTTTTTGACGGAGAATTCCATGGATCACCTGCTTTATATCGCCATGTCCGGGGCCAAAGAGACCATGAACAGCCTGGCTGTTCGGGGCAATAACCTCGCTAATGCCAATACCACCGGTTTCAAGTCCGATTTCGAGCAGGCCAGAAGCATGCAGGCGTTCGGTGAAGGCTTGCCAAGCCGGGTGTTTGCCATGGCTGAGCGTCCGGGTCAGAACCTGCAGCATGGCATGCTGATGACCACCGGACGGGATCTGGACGTGGCGGTGGATGGTCCGGGCTGGATTGCCGTGCAGGATCCCAAGGGCGGTGAAGCCTATACCCGTATGGGGAATTTGCAGGTCAATGCGACCGGCAACTTGCAAACCTCGACCGGCCTGAATGTGGTGGATGATGGTGGTCAGCCTATCGTGCTGCCGATGCCGATGGAGAAACTCGAGATCAATCGGGATGGCACTATCAGCGGTCGACCGGAAGGGGCTGCCGCCAACTTGCCGGAAGATTTCCAGCGGATCAAGCTGGTCAACCCGGCCGCCGATGCGGTGGAGAAGGGGCAAGATGGTCTGTTTCGCCGCAAGGATGGCCAGAATGAAGCCGCCTCGGCCAATGTCGGCCTGATTGCCGGCTCCCTTGAGGGGAGCAAC
The DNA here is from genome assembly GCF_001921245.1 of Aeromonas sp. YN13HZO-058. Classification (NCBI taxonomy): domain Bacteria; kingdom Pseudomonadati; phylum Pseudomonadota; class Gammaproteobacteria; order Aeromonadales; family Aeromonadaceae; genus Aeromonas; species Aeromonas sp. YN13HZO-058. The sequence continues at coordinate 821 of NZ_MQSY01000048.1, forward strand.
GTCAATGTGGTGGATGAGATGACCAACCTGATCCGGCTGCAACGTCAGTTCGAAACCCAGGTCAAAATAATGAAGACGGCCGAAGAAAATGATGAAGCTCAAACCCAACTGCTGCGAATCAGCTAATCAAGGAGTTACCTATGAATCCCGCACTCTGGATCAGCAAGACCGGGTTGGATGCACAGCAGACCAATATTTCGGTCACCTCGAACAACCTGGCGAACGCCAGCACCGTGGGCTTCAAAAAGTCACGGGCCATCTTTGAAGATCTGCTTTATCAAAACATCAACCAGCCTGGTGGCCGCTCCTCTGCCGATACCGAGCTCCCCTCCGGCTTGATGCTGGGTGCGGGGGCCAAGGTGGTCGCGACCCAGAAAAACCACAGCCAGGGCAACGTGCAAACCACCGACAACTCGCTGGATTTGATGATCAGTGGCCGTGGTTACTTTGAAATTCAGCTGCCCGATGGCAGTGCGGCCTATACCCGTAACGGTCAGTTCACCCTCAACGATGAAGGGACCATAGTGACGCCAGGTAATGGCTACCCGCTGCAACCGGAAATCCAGATCCCGGAAAACGCCCAGAGCGTCACGGTAGGTGAAGATGGTCAGGTCTCGGTGCAGCTCAAGGGCGATGGCGCGTCTCAGGTGGTCGGTCAGATCAACATCTCCGACTTCGTCAACGCCAGCGGCTTGCAGCCGATGGGGGAGAACATGTTCGTCGAGACCCAGTCCAGCGGTGCTGCCGCGCAGGGAACTGCCGGTGCCGATGGACTGGGGGTGATCAAGCAGGGGATGCTGGAGACCTCCAACGTTAACGTAACCGAAGAGTTGGTGAACCTCATTCAGGCTCAACGGGTCTACGAGATGAACTCCAAGGTGCTCTCAGCTGTGGACGGCATGATGTCCTTCCTGATCCAGCGTACCTAATTAGGAGGCGCATGATGAAAGCCGTATGGATGCTGGGATTGCTGGTGCTGGGAGGGTGTAGCAGCACTCCCAATACACCCAAGCCTGATGATCCCGAGTTTTCCCCCGTTTATGGGGAGTCGGAGCCGGTCTCGGTGCGGCCGACAGGGGCTATTTTCCAACCGGATCAGGTCAATGGCATCTATTCGGATATCAAGGCGCACAAGGTGGGTGACATCATCACCATCGAGTTGGCGGAATCGACCTCGGCCTCGAAAAAAGCCAATACCCAGAGTGGCAAGGATAACAAGTTCAATCTGGACCCGGTCAAGTTGGGTGGCGTGCCCGTGACCGCCAGCCCCTATGATCTCTCGGCCTCCATTGCTCAAGACAGCGCGTTCAAGGGCCAGGCCAAGGCGGATCAGAGCAACAGCCTGCAGGGTAATATTTCGGTCAGCGTGGCCAAGGTGCTGCCCAACGGCAATCTGGTGGTGCGCGGCGAGAAGTGGATCATGCTCAACAATGGCAATGAATATATCCGGATCACCGGCCTTATTCGTCCGGAGGATGTGACGTCTGACAACAGCGTTTCGTCCCAGAAGGTGGCCAATGCCCGCATTTACTACGGTGGTACCGGCGATCTGGCCAATAGCCAGGAGCAAGGGTGGCTGACCAGCTTTTTCAATGGCCCCTGGTGGCCGCTCTAGGAGATGTTATGAAGTCACTCCGTCTTGTCACTCTGCTTTGCTGTTTGCTTCCTCTGGGCGTGGCCAATGCTGCCCGGATCAAGGACATCAGCTCGGTTGAAGGGGTGCGCAACAACCAGCTGATTGGTTACGGCCTGGTGGTGGGGCTGCCCGGTACTGGCGAGAAGAACAACGCCTTCACCGAGCAGACTTTCCGCACCATGCTCAACAACTTTGGCATCAAGGTGCCGGATAACATCAAGCCCAAGATCAAGGATGTGGCGCCGGTGGCAATCCATGCCGACTTGCCACCCTTCTCCAAACCGGGCCAGACCATCGATGTCACTGTTTCCGCCATCGGCGAAGCCAAGAGCCTGCGCGGCGGTACCCTGCTGCAAAGCTTCCTGAAAGGGTTGGATGGTCGGGTTTATGCGGTCGCGCAGGGCAGTCTGGTGGTCGGTGGTCTGGGGGCCGAGGGGGCTGATGGCTCCAAGGTGGTGGTCAATACCCCGACCGTCGGGCGGATTGCCAACGGTGCCACCGTGGAGCGGGAGGTGCCCAACTCCTTCAGTCAGGGGGACACCATCACCTTCAACCTTAACCGCCCCGACTTCACCACTGCGCGCCGGCTGGCCGATGTGGTCAACGATCTGGTGGGGCCCAATACCGCTCAGGCGCTCGATGCCACCTCGGTCAAGGTCTACGCCCCGCGGGATCCGGGTCAGCGCGTCTCCTATCTCGCTACCATCGAGAATCTGGAGGTGGATCCGGCCAATGAGGCGGCCAAAATTATCGTCAACTCCCGTACCGGCACCATAGTGATCGGCAGTCAGGTCAAGCTCAAACCGGCGGCCATCAGCCACGGCGGCCTGACGGTGACCATAGCCGAGAATAAGCAAGTGTCCCAGCCCAACCCGTTGTCGGGGGGCGAGACGGTGGTGACCAACAACTCGACCATCAATGTCCAGCAGGAGCCGGGGCGGATGTTCAAGTTTGATACCGGTGCGACCCTGGACGACTTGGTTCGCGCGGTCAATCAGGTCGGGGTCGCCCCCGGTGATTTGATGGCCATCCTCGAGGCGCTGCAGCAGGCAGGCGCCATCGAGGGGCAACTGGTCATATTGTAACAAGCGGCAAGTGGTTGCCACGGGTGGCAATGAGGTAAGCAAAATGGCGGAGTTTGACACCAACAGCGGCATGAATCTCGGGATGGTACAGGACATCAAGAACCTGGACCGTCTGCGCCAGATGAGCCAAAGCAAAGAAGGGCAGGCCGAAGCGCTCAAGAGTGCATCGCGCCAGTTCGAGTCAATCTTTACCCAGATGCTGTTTCAGAGCATGCGTCAGGCCAACGGGGTGTTGACTCAGGACAACCCGATGAACAGCAGCTATACCCAGTTCTATGAAGGGATGCTGGATGAGCAGCGGGTTGCCGACATGTCGAGCAAGGGGGGGCTGGGACTGGCTGACATGGTGGTCAAGCAGCTCTCTCCCGAGACCTTTACCCATCAGGATGGGCGGGTGCTCAAGATGCCGCAGCGTACCGAACGGACCTACAAACCCTATCAGCCTCCCACGGCGGCTGCCGACGATTTGATCGCTGTTTCAAAAGTTGGCAAAGATTTTGCTGAGAAAGAGATGGCGGAGGTGGCCAAGGAGAGCCACGGGCTCACGATGCCCCATCGACCACACCGCAGCATACCGCCCATGGGGCGGATTGCCAGCGAAGAGGGCAGTGCCAGCGAGAGTGGGGGCAAGGAGTTTGATACGCCGGAAGAGTTCGTCAATCGCCTGATGCCGCTGGCCAAGAAAGCGGCCGACAAGCTGGGGTTAAGCCCGGCGGTACTGGTCGCCCAGGCGGCACTGGAGAGCGGTTGGGGCAAGCGGGTGATCAAGGATGGCGAGGGGCAGGTGACCCATAACCTGTTTGGCATCAAGGCCGATCCGCGCTGGGAAGGGCCCAAGGCGGTGGTCAGCACGCTCGAGTATGAGCAAGGCGTCGCCTCCCGTCAGAAAGCGGCATTTCGCTCCTATGAGTCGTTTGAAGAGAGCTTCAACGACTATGTGGACTTCCTCACCTCCGGCTCTCGCTACAAGGGGGCCCTGGCGAAGGTGGATAGCCCGGACCGCTATTTCGAGGCGCTGCAACAGGCGGGTTATGCCACCGACCCGCACTACGCCAGAAAACTGAAACAGGTATTGCGCAGTGATGCCATTGCCCAATACAACGAGATGGAGCTGTAACATATGGCAAGCGACCTGCTTGGGATTGGTTCATCGGGCGTGCTGGCGCAGCAACGCCTGCTGCAGACCACCAGTAACAACATAGTGAACGTCAATAGCCAGGGCTATGTACGTGAACGTACGCTGGTGTTTACCAATTCCATCGGTCTTGGTACCGGTGACATCAAGACCCAGCGGGTGATCAACGACTATATGCAGGGGGAGGTGCGCCGTGATACCTCCGCCTATCACGCTTCTATGACCCACTACGAACAACTGGCGGGTGTTGACAGCTTGCTGGGGGATACCAGCAACAGTGTGGGGGCGGCCATTACCTCCTATTTCAAATCATTCCACTCTGCCAATGAATCGCCCGCCGAGATCGGTGGCCGCAAGGTGGCGATGACGGAGTTGAGCGGCATGGTCAACCGCTTCCATACCCTCTCGGCGCAGCTCGACAAGCAGAGCGATACCCTCAATACCCGTATCGAAGATGAAACCAAGCAGGTCAACAGCCTGCTCACCAGCATCAATGATCTCAACCAGGCCATCCTCCGCACCCAGGGTTCACCCGAAGAGAACCTGATGCTGTTTGATCAGCGGGATGAGGCGATCCGCCAGCTGTCGGAGAAGATGGATATTCGCACCGTAGCCCAACCCAACGGCAGTATGCTGGTCAATATGAGCACTGGCCATTCGCTGATCCTTGATGGAGGCGTCGCCCAGTTCAAGCTGATTGCTGGGGATCCTGACTCCCGGGATCAGGAGTTGCAGCTGACGTTGGGGGATAATCAGGCAACCATCGATAATGAAACATTTGGTGGGGCCATGGGCGGGCTGTTCAAGGCGCGAACAGACCTTGAGCCAACCAAGCGTGAGCTGGGGCAGTTGGCTGTCGCGATGGCAGATGCCTTGAACCAGCAAAATCGCCTCGGGATGGATCTGGATAACGAGATTGGCGGCGATATCTTTACCCTGCCTACCAGCAAGGGATTGCCTTACGGTGGCAATACGGGTACCGCAGGGGCTACGGTCAGTTTTTTACCTAGCAAGGGTACGAACGTCACGCCTTTTGACTATGAAGTAAGATTTAGTGCAACAGGATATGAAGTTTTTTCCTTGGACAAAGATGGAAATGGCAATTCTGTTATGACTGGTTCTTTACCTGCCTCTTCCATTTCTATTGAGGCCCATGGCATAAACATCGACTTGACTGGTACTCCTGCTGCCGGTGACAAATTGTTGTTGCAACCTACCAAGAGTGCTGCGGCGGGCCTTGGCCAGCTGATCACCCGGCCGGAAGATCTTGCTCTGGCTTCTCCGCTTAAAGCCGAGAAGACGACCAATAACATCGGCAGTGCTGATATCAAGCTGGGGGGGGTGTTCAATACAGGGGCGGGATCTGGCTTTGGCACCAATACGCTTGATCCCGCGGCACCTCAGGTGGTCAAAATAAACAACAGCGGCGACTACGAGGTCTATGACCAAGTAGGTACGTTGATGGGAGTAGCACCAGCAGCCAGCAAGGGCCAAAATTTGATGGCCGCCTTGCAACTCCCTCCACCTGCCATTGGGTCTGTCTACTCTAATCCCCAAAAGATCCCTGGTTACGAATTCAGCATTACCGGCACTGTGCAAGCCAAGGACAGCTTCAAGCTCAGTTACAACAGCAATGGCTTTGCCGATAACAGCAATGGTCTGGCCTTGGCCGAACTGCAAAACAAGGATCTGGTGCGCAAGAGCACCAATGGTGGTACCACCAATGACAAGATGACCTTTAATCAGGCTTATGCCGGATTGGTGATGGAGGTGGGCAACAATACCAGTCAGGCAAAAACCTTGCTCAAGGCCAATGAATCGAAGCTGATCCAGAGCACCGGCATCTTTGAAAGCGTGTCAGGGGTCAATCTGGAGGAGGAGGCAGCCAATCTGATCCGCTTCCAACAATCCTATGCCGCTTCGGCGCAAATCGTCAGTACCGCCAAAACCATTTTCGATACACTGCTCTCGTCCGTGAGGTAACGTCATGCGCATCACCACCAACATGATCTACGACCGGAATATCTATTCCCTCAACAGTGCCAATGAGCGGTTGAATACCGCCTATCAACAGCTGCAAACCGGTAATAAATTTCAAACTGCCGGCGAAGATCCCGCAGGGATGAGCCAGAAGATGGCGCTGACCAAGGAGATCGACCTGTTCAAGCAGTATGGGGTCAATGGTAGCCTGCTGGAAAACAGTCTGGGGCATGAGGAGACGGTATTAACGTCAATTAATAATGCGATGCTCAGTGCCCAGACCCTGATCCAGAAGTCAAATAACGGCTCTATCAGTATGGATGATCGCAAGGCTATTGCCAGCGAGCTGGAAGGGTTGCAGCAGCAGATGTTCGACCTGATGAATAGCAAGAACTCCTCGGGTGAATTTATCTTTGGTGGCAATCAAAGCAAGACCCAACCTTATCTAAAAGATAGTAACGGGAAATATACTTATCAGGGCGATCCTGGCCAGCGAAATATTCAGGTGTCACCCACAGTACAAATTGCTGCCAATGATTCCGGGCAGGATCTGTTTGAAATTGTGGCGACCAGAAGAACGGCTAGTGCGTTGACTACTGACATCAAGGTGGATGTATCTGATCAGGATCATTTCGATAATTTTTATAGATCAAATTACAATCCATCCTTGGCAAGTAATTCATATACAGTGTCGACAACTGCCGGAACACCCGACACCTATGAGATTAAGGATGCTGCTGGTAATTCTGTCGCAAATGGTAATTATATTTCAGGGAATGGTATTCCGTTTAATGGGCTGGAGTTAACTCTTAATGTACCTGTCGGAGGCGCTCCACAGCAATTTGAGCTAAAAAAACCAGAAAATGATAACATTCTCAACGGGATGTCAGATTTTATTACCGCTTTACGTGACCCCAGTATCACAGCTGATAACTTTGCGCTGGAAGTGGCTGATGCCACCGTCCATATGAAAAATGCCCGCCTGAATATCGATCATGGATTGGGTGAGCTGGGTGGCCGGATGAACAGTCTCGAGGCGGTCATGGGCTCCAATGAAGGGCTCAGCACTCTCAACTCAGAGGCGAGAGCCAAGGTGTCTGAAGCGGATCTCTATGAGGTTATTTCGGCACTGTCAAAAGAGGATGCGGCATTGAGTGCCTCGCAACTCTCTTTCAGCAAGATAAGTCGTCTGACGCTATTTGACTATATCCGCTAATGAAGGGGCCCTTTGGGGCCTTTTTTGTTATCGCTGCTCTGCAAACCGGTTTCGCGTTATTTCCTGCCAATTGTAACAAGCTGTTGCCATCCCCCATTTAATGGTTGCTGCGGGGTTGACCTCCCTGCGGTATTGGATAATCATGCCGCCCGCACAACAGAGGGTTGTGCGTATTATTTGCAGCATCTCGTTAGGCGAGGCTCCTGTATAAACACAGGCCACTGATCTCACGACGTCCAGAGACGCCCAAGATCAGGACAGTTTTCATCGGATTAAGGTGTAAACCCAAGTGGCTTCCGGCATGCCGGATACGTTATACAGTGCTAAGGAAGGTGCGAACAAGTGGATCGCACCTTCACCACGAACTCTTTGTCCGCATTTGAAATGCCCATCACTCCAAAAA
>NZ_MQSY01000058.1:0-10165 GCF_001921245.1 Aeromonas sp. YN13HZO-058
ATCCGAAACCAATCAACAGGTTTCGGATTTTTACACATCAGCAGGATCGGTCAATGGATCCTTAACTGATCGGCATTAGCCATCGGCTCCCCTCTTTTCTATCCGTCTTGATCCGTCACATCAGCTTAGCGGGCATCTTCTTTCAGCCACTGCGCCACACGCTTGGCGAAATAGGTGAGGATGCCGTCGGCCCCGGCCCGCTTGAAGCAGAGCAGGGACTCCATGATGCACTCCTTCTCTTTCAGCCAGCCGTTCTGGATCGCCGCCATGTGCATGGCGTACTCGCCACTCACCTGATAGGCGAAGGTCGGCACGCCGAACTGATCCTTCACCTGACGGATCACGTCCAGATAGGGCATACCCGGCTTGACCATCACGCTGTCGGCCCCTTCCTGAATATCCAGCGCCACTTCGTGCAGGGCTTCGTTGCTGTTGGCCGGATCCATCTGATAGGTGGCCTTGTTGCTCTTGCCGAGGTTGCCGGCAGAGCCGACCGCATCGCGGAACGGGCCGTAGTAGCAGGAGGCGTACTTGGCGGAGTAGGCCATGATCTGGGTGTTGATGAAGCCGTTCTCTTCCAGCGCGGCGCGGATGGCACCGATGCGGCCATCCATCATGTCGGACGGCGCCACGATATCGACCCCGGCCTCGGCATGGGAGAGCGCCTGCTTGATCAGGATCTCGGTGGTGATGTCGTTCAGCACATAGCCTTCGTCATCGATGATGCCGTCCTGACCGTGGGTGGTGAACGGGTCGAGCGCCACGTCGGTGATGACCCCGAGCTCAGGGAAGCGGGCCTTGAGGGCACGCACGGTACGCTGGGCCAGCCCGTTCGGGTTGTAGGCCTCTTCGGCCATCAGGCTCTTGCTCTCCAGCGGGGTGACCGGGAACAGGGCAATGGCGGGTACGCCCAGCTCTACCAGCTCAGCAGCCTCTTCCAGCAGCAGATCGATGGAGAGACGCTCCACTCCCGGCATGGAGGGAACGGCTTCCCGACGGTTTTCCCCCTCCAGCACGAACACCGGATAGATGAGATCGTTGACGGTCAGTACGTTCTCGCGCACCAGACGACGGCTGAAATCATGTTTGCGCAAGCGGCGCAGGCGGCGACCCGGAAAGGCGCCCGGAAGAGTTGTAGCCATGAATCACTCCTGGAGAGGAAGTTGGAAGAACGCGGCGGAGGTGGCCCGGGTGTGGGCCAGCAAGGCCTCGGGCGCTTCACCACGACAGGCCGCCACCACCTGGGCGATGTGCGGCAAAAAAGCGGGTTCGTTGCGTTTCGGGCGTGGTTTCAGATCCCGCGGCACCAGATAGGGGGCATCGGTCTCGATCATCAGCCGACCGGCCGGAATGCGGGCCACCTGTTCGCGCAGCAGCTGACCTCGGCGTTCGTCGCAGAGCCAGCCGGTCACCCCGATATGCAGACCCAGCGCCAGACACTCGTCCAGCTCCTCATCGGAGCCGGTGAAGCAGTGCAACACGGCCCCCGGCAGCTTCGACAGCCAGGGACGGAGGATCTCGATGAAACGGGCGTGGGCGTCACGGCAATGGAGGAACACCGGCATCCCGAGCTCGGCGGCCAGTGCCAGCTGGGCGTCGAACACCGCATCCTGCACCGGACGGGGGGAGAAATCGCGGTTGTAGTCGAGACCGCACTCGCCGATGGCGGCCACCTGCGGCAGCGCCGCCAGCTCGCGCAGGGCGGGCAGGGTCGCCTCATCGACACTCTTGGCATCGTGAGGATGGACCCCGGCGGTGGAGAAGCAGTAGCCCGGCCAGCGGGCGGCCAAGTCGGCACTCTCGCGGCTGCCAGCCAGATCGGTACCGGTCAGGATCAACGCTTCAACCCCGGCGGCACGGGCGCGGGCTACCAGCTCAGGCTGTTCACCGGCGAACTGGCTGCTGGTCAGGTTTAAACCGATATCGATCATGGGATGAGACGTTCCGAACAAAAGGAAGACATATCAGGTATTTGAAAACCATCTACTCGATGGGCCAACACCATACGCCTCGAACGGGAGCATGAAAAGAGGAAGGGAGCCTCAGCTCCCCTCGTTCTGCTATTCCTGAGGACTTCGTCATCCTCTCGCCGTCCGGCAAACAGGTGACGAACAGAGCCTCAGCTCTCCACATCCGGTTGTTCCTGTTGCTCTTCATCCTCTTTCTTCACATAGAAGCGGGCGAAGAACAGACCTATCTCCCACAGCGCCCACATCGGGATGGCGAGCAGGGTCTGGGAGAAGACATCAGGCGGCGTCAGCAGCATACCGACCACAAACACCCCGACGATGACGTAGGGACGCTTCTCCTTCAGGTTCTTGGGCGTGGTCACACCTGTCCAGCACAGCAGTATGGTGGCGACCGGAATTTCGAACGCAACCCCGAACGCGAAGAACAGGGTCAGTACGAAGTCCAAATAGCTGGCGATGTCGGTCGCTACCGTCACCCCGGCAGGGGCGGTACTGGTGAAGAAACCGAACACCAGCGGGAACACCACGTAGTAGGCGAACGCCATGCCTGCATAGAACAGCACGGCACTGGAGGCGACCAGCGGCATGATCAGCCGCCGTTCATGCTGGTACAGACCGGGGGCGATAAAGGCCCAGGCCTGATAGAGCAGATAGGGGATCGCCACGAAGAAGGAGACCACCAGGGTCAGCTTGATCGGCGTCAGGAAGGGGGTCGCCACATCCGTCGCGATCATGCTGGTCCCTTCCGGCAGCTGGCTGAGCAGCGGCTGGGCCACGAAGTCGTAGATGTTGTTGGAGAAGTAGATCAGCCCCAGAAACACCACGAGGATGGCGCTAATGGAACGCAGCAAGCGAGTTCTCAGCTCAACCAGATGGCTGATCAGGGGTTGTTCGGCCTGACTCATGGCTTCACCTCCCCTTTTACTGCGGAGTCGCTGACCGGCACCGGCTCGCTCTCCCGCTGGCTGTTGACCGGCGGCACGTCGTGGCTCAGCTGCACCACAGGCTCCACCGGCGTGGCAGGCTCAGCCTGGGCAACCGGCTCGGGGCGCGGCGGACGGATCTCGTTCTCCACCTGATAGGGGCGATTGACCGACTGGGCCGCCGCCTTGAGCTGCTCGATAGACTCCTGCAGCTCGGGGCTCAGGTTGCTCATCTGCAGCTGTTCAGCCTTCTTCAGGTCGTTGTGCAGCTCTTGCAACTTGAGCTCCTGCTCCAGCTCGGACTTGACCGAGTTCGCGGTCGAACGAATGAGGCGGATCCAGTGGGTAGCCGTGCGGATGGCAACCGGCAGCCGCTCGGGCCCCAGCACCACCAGTGCTACTACACCGATAACGACCAGCTCCCAAAAACCGATATCGAACATGGCTTAGGCCTGGTCTTTGTCTTTCTGCTTGGCGGACTCACTGCTCTGAGTGGCCGCTTCGTTCAGCTGTTTCGGGGGAAACTCGGCATCTTTCTGCTCGGCCTTGGCATCGGCCGGCTCGTCGGAGAGTGCTTTCTTGAACCCTTTGACCGCCGCGCCCAGATCACCGCCAATCCCGCGCAGTTTCTTGGTACCGAACAGCAGCACGACGATGACTGCAATGATCAACAATTGCCAAATACTGATACCACCCATGATTTTCTCTCCAGAACAGGCGCCTGACGGCGCGGTTGTTGATTAATGGGAACGGGCTCGCAACCAGCCGACCAGCCAGCAGAGGGCTGCACCGGCGAGACTGGCTTGTCCCCACTCAATGTGTTGTTTTTGGGTCAGCAAGAATACACCCGCCAATAGCAGGCTGGCTCCAACCCCTAAGAGGTAGCGGGCCTGCCCCTGCCGACGGCTGTGACGGCGGAACTCGGCAAACATCTGGTCGAAATGACGCTGCTGATGACGGGTCTGGCGCAGGGTCTCATAGACCAGCTCCGGCAGCTCCGGCAATTTCTCAGCCCAGAATGGCGCCTTCTCCTTGATAGCGTTCCACACCGCTTTCGGCCCGACCTGCTCGTGCATCCAGTTTTCCAGATAGGGCTTGGCGGTCTGCCACAAATCGAGCTGCGGGTAGAGCTGACGCCCCAACCCTTCCACATAGAGCAGGGTCTTTTGCAACAGCACCAGCTGCGGCTGCACCGTCATATGGAAGCGGCGGGCAGTGTTGAACAGGTTGAGCAGCACGTGACCGAACGAAATTTCGGAGAGCGGCTTCTCGAAGATCGGCTCCAGCACGGTGCGGATGGCGAACTCGAACTCGTCCACCTTGGTGTCTGCCGGTACCCAGCCCGACTCCACATGCAGCTCCGCCACCCGGCGATAGTCGCGGTTGAAGAAGGCGAGGAAGTTCTCCGCCAGATAGCGTTTGTCTTCCCGATTGAGGGTGCCGACGATGCCGCAGTCGATACCGATCCAGAGCGGGTTCTCCGGGTGTTCGTAAGAGACGAAGATGTTGCCCGGGTGCATGTCGGCGTGGAAGAAGCTGTCGCGGAACACCTGGGTGAAGAAAACCTCTACCCCGCGCTCGGCCAACAGCTTCATATTGGTGCCGTTGGCTTCCAGCGCTGGAATGTCAGAGACCGGAATGCCGTAGATACGCTCCATCACCAGCACCTGCTCGCGGCAGAGATCTGTGATGATTTCAGGCACATAGAGCGCCTCGGAGCCGGTGAAATTGCGGCGCAGCTGGATGGCGTTGGCCGCTTCGCGCATCAGATTGAGCTCGTCGAGGATGGTCTTGCGATACTCCTCCACCACCTCGATGGGGCGCAGCCGCGCGCTCTGGGGCACGAAGCGGGCCACCAGACGGGCCAACGCCTGCATCAGTCGCAGATCGGCTTCGATGACCGGCTCGATGTCGGGGCGGATCACCTTGATGACGATCTCGCGGCCACTCTCCTTCAGGCGAGCGGTGTGCACCTGGGCGATGGAGGCCGACGCCAGCGGCGTCTCGTCGAAGTCGTCAAACAGGGTCTCGATGGGGCAACCCAGGCTCAGCTCGATCTGCTGGCGCGCCGCCTGACCACAGAAGGGGGGCACCCGGTCCTGCAGCAGAGCCAGCTCTTCGGCGATATCCGGCGGCAGCAGGTCGCGGCGGGTCGAGAGCATCTGGCCAAACTTGATGAAGATGGGGCCAAGGGCCTCGAAGGCGAGCCGGATGCGAGCACCGCGGCTGAGATCCGGTTGCTTGTTCTTGAGCCAGAACAGCGAGCGACGGGCCAGACGACCCGGCCAGGGTTGATAGCGGGCGGGCACCAGTTCGTCGATGCCCTGCTCCAGCAAGATGGTGATGATGCGATAGAGGCGTTTGAACTCCTTCGGGGTCATCAGGTCACCTGCTGTTCGAAGCGGGCCAGCCGCAGTTCGACGGCCTTGAGCTGCTGGGCCAGCACCTCGACGTCATCGTTGAAACTCGCCACTTCCAGCGGGCCGGGGGCTAGGCGGGCCTCTTCGGTCAGATATTCCGCCAGCTGGCTGCGGGTGCGGCACAGTTCGCGGCCAACCAGACGACGCGCCTGACGGGCACCGCGCAGCAGGGTGTGGGCCAGCACGTCGCCGGTATAACGCGACAGCTCCTCTTCCCAGTCGATATCCAGCTCACCCAGCAGCACGCTGAATGCCTGTACCAGCTGGGGATCACCGCTCAGGTCCAGCTTCTCCTCGCGGATATAGCGGGTCAGAGCGGAAGGGTCTTTCAGCAGACCGAGGGCGGTCAGCGACAGACTGAGCACCGCATCGGCCTCCCCTTCATGCTGGGCCAGCACATCCAGTCGACGCTCGGAGAAGACAAACCAGAGCGGCTTGAGTTCACGCAGCTCCAGCTTGAGCACCTTGCCCACCAGTTTGCGCAGCCGCTCCGGGCTCTGTTTGTCCAGCGCCAGCAACTGGTTGAGGCTGGTTTCGATCACCGCGGTGACCATGGCATCCAGTTGTATCGGGATTGGCATAGGCAACCTTAAAACTTGTAACCGCGGTGCAGGGCGACCACACCCTGAGTCAGATTGAAGTACTCCACCTGCTCGAAACCGACATTTTCCATCATGCCAGCCAGGGTCTGCTGATCCGGGTGCATGCGGATGGACTCTGCCAGATATTTGTAACTTTCACCGTCGTTCGCGACGATTTCGCCCATTTTCGGCAGCAGTTTGAAGGAGTAGAGGTCATAGAGCTTGGCGATCACTTCGCTGACCGGCTTGGAGAACTCCAGCACCAGCAGACGGCCACCCGGCTTGAGCACGCGGAACATGGAGGCGAGCGCCTTGTCCTTGTCGGTGACGTTGCGCAGGCCGAATCCGATGGTAATCACATCGAAGTGGTTATCCGGGAAGGGGAGCGCCTCGGCGTTGGCCTGCACGTAGGAGACGTTGTTGGCGACCCCCAGATTGCGCAGCTTGTCGCGGCCCACTTTCAGCATGGAGTCGTTGATATCCGCCAGCACTACCTGACCGGTCTCGCCGACGATGCGGGAGAACTTGGCGGTCAGATCTCCGGTACCACCGGCCAGATCCAGCACCTTCTGGCCCTTGCGCACACCGGAGCAGTCGATGGTGAAGCGCTTCCACAGGCGGTGGATGCCGAACGACATCAGATCGTTCATCAGATCGTACTTGGCTGCCACCGAATGGAAGACACCTGCTACCAGAGTTTCCTTCTCGGTCGCGGCCACGGTTTTAAAGCCAAAATGCGTTGTCGTTGCTTGTTCTGACATCCCTTAAACACCCATAGAGCAAAGAATGGCCGCCAGTTTACCAGAGCCACTGGCGTCCGGACACCTTAAACCCGGCTCGCAACCAACTGCATGCCCAGCACCACCATGGCCAGACAGAGGAAGAGATTGAGCGCGATATTGAGCAGCGCTTTCAGATAGGCCCCATGCTGGGCCAGCACTACCGTATCGAGGGCAAAGGAAGAAAATGTGGTCAGGGCGCCGAGGATCCCCACCATCAGCAGTGGCTTCATCGGATGCTCAACGATATGGCCGTGGCTGATGAGGGCGTAGGCCACCCCCATGATGAAAGAACCCACCACGTTGACGGCCAGAGTCCCGTAAGGAAAGTGGCGCCCTAGCAACAGCGCCATCAGCTCTGAAATACCAAAACGCAGGCAGGCGCCGATGGCTCCGCCGGCAGCAACAAATAACCAGGTTTGCATGGAGTCACCCCCTAAGGATAAGGCCGCCATTATGCGCAATGGCAGCCCTTGTGCCCAGAGGCGGAACTAATCGCCACACTCCCTGATTGAAAACTCAGCGGCGAAAATTGATCGGCTCTGGCTGACCCAACACGATTTCGGTCTGTGCAGGACGGGTTTGGGCGATAACCTTGCCATGACGGATCGAATAACGCACCGGCACCTGACGACGCACCGCATCGAAGCCGTTGTCGGCGGGCAGGATCAGCAGGTTGGCCGGTTTGCCGACCTCGATGCCATAGCGATCCTGCACGTTCAGGGTGCGGGCGCTGTGGCTGCTGATCAGCTTCAGGCCGTCGTTGATCTGCTCGTAACCCATGATCTGGCAGACATGCAGCCCCATATGCAGCACCTGCAACATGTTGGCAGTGCCCATGGGATACCAGGGATCGAACACGTCGTCGTGACCGAAGCAGACGTTGATGTTCGCCTCCAGCATCTCCTTCACCCGTGTGATGCCACGGCGCTTGGGATAAGTATCGAAGCGACCCTGCAGGTGAATGTTCACCAGCGGATTGGCCACGAAGTTGATGTCTGCCATCTTGAGCAGCCGGAACAGACGGGAAGCATAAGCGCCGTTGTAGGAGTGCATGGCGGTGGTGTGGCTGGCAGTGACTCGATGACCGATACCGCGCTCGTAGGCCAGGGTCGCCAGCGTCTCGATAAAACGGGACTGCTCGTCATCGATCTCGTCGCAGTGAACATCCACCAGAACCTGATACTTCTCGGCAAGATCGAAGATGTAATGCAGACTTTCGACCCCATATTCCCGAGTAAACTCGAAATGGGGGATCGCGCCGATCACGTCGGCCCCCAGCCTGAGCGCCTCCTCCATCAAGGCCTTGCCATTGGGATAGGAGAGGATCCCCTCCTGCGGGAAAGCGACGATCTGCAGCTCCACCCACTCCTTCATCTCTTCCCGCACCTCCAGCATCGCCTTCAGGGCAATCAGATTGGGGTCGGAGACATCAACGTGAGTACGCACAAACTGGATGCCGTTGGCGATCTGCCACTTCAGTGTCTGGATGGCGCGCTGTTTCACATCCTCATGGGTCAGCAGTGCCTTGCGCTCGGCCCAGCGCTCAATCCCCTCGAACAGGGTGCCGGAGAGATTCCAGCTCGGCTCGCCCGCCGTCTGGGTGGTATCGAGGTGAATGTGGGGTTCGATAAAGGGGGCAATCGCCAGACCGCCCTCCCCGTCCAGCACCCGACCGGCGACGGCATGTTCGTCATGGGGTTCGATGGCGGTGATGACCCCATCCTGACAGCGGATCTGCCACAACCCTTCCCGATCGGTAAAACGAATATGTTGAATCAGCATTTGCTAGCTTCCTGTACCAGAACCGGCCGCTGAGTGAGGCGAACCAGAATGAAATAGGTGAAGGCGGCGCCCAATACCGCGTTCAGTGGCACTATGCCCGGCAACCATTTACCGACAGCCACCCCGACTGCCGTGGCGACCAGCGCCTGCCAGCGCACCGTCTCGAACTGTTGATCGGCAAACTGACGGTAACGCTCACGATTGAGCAGGAAATCCATGATGATAATGCCACCGATCGGCGGAATTGCCGTACTCAAAAAGGCCAGCCAGCCGACAAAGTTGTTGTAGAGCCAGAGGGCGCAAGCCGTGCCAATCAATCCATTGATCACGCTGAGCGGCTTGCTCTTGAGACCCGTTATGTTGGCAAAACCAAGACCGGATGCGTAGAGGGCGTTGTCGTTGGTGGTCCAGATATTGAGGCCCAGTACCAGAATGGCGGGGATCAGCAGCCCCTGCATCAGCATCACTTCCGAGATATCGGCCTGACCGGTCACCGCCGCGCCAGCTGCGCCGAAGATGAACATCAGCGTGTTGCCCAAAAAAAACGCCACCATGGTAATCATGACGGCGCCCCAGGGTTTGCGACCAAATCGGACAAAATCGGCGGTCAGGGTTCCTGCACTGATAAAGGAACCGACCACCATGGTCAGCGCCGTGGTGAACTCGATGGGATTGGTCGGTTGCACCTGCTGCAACGCCGCCATGCCACCAGTAGAGGTCACCGCCAGCCAGACCGAGTAACCGCCGAGCAGCGCAATGGCCGGCACGGCCACAAAGCTCAGCACCATCAGAGCGGAGATCCCGAAGTAGACGGTCACCGTCATCAGAATGCCCGAGATGGCGATCAGCCAGTTCACATCGATGCCGGTCGCCTTCTGTACCGGCAGCGCAAACATTGCCACACCAACACCGAACCAGCCGACCTGAGTGCCGCCCAGCAACAGCGAAGGCAGCCAGGAACCTTTCACCCCGAAGGAGTAACGAGCCAGCAGATGGGTAGAGAGACCGGTTGAAGCACCGATATAACCGAGACAGGCGGTGTAGATCCCCAGCAGCAAGTTGCCGATCAGTACCGCCTTG
Organism: Aeromonas sp. YN13HZO-058; assembly: GCF_001921245.1. NCBI lineage: Bacteria > Pseudomonadati > Pseudomonadota > Gammaproteobacteria > Aeromonadales > Aeromonadaceae > Aeromonas > Aeromonas sp. YN13HZO-058. Next base: position 9,539 of record NZ_MQSY01000058.1, read on the forward strand.
ATAAAGTCATCGAACACCAGCCCGGTACCTAGCGCCCCGCCGGTCCACATACTGGCAGAGAAGAAGGTCAGGCCGAGCATCACCAGCATCAGCGACAGCACACCTTTGCGCCCCTTGGCGGGAACCGCCCCCAAACAGTATTCATTATCCTGCGCCATGCTCTCTCTCCACGTAATAGGCAAAACGCGCCGGATTTTACATGTAAAACGTTTTACGTCAATCAAACAACGATGAATATCGCGAAATTAATAGGTTTTGTGGTCAAACGAACCACAAAAATGGAGAGAGATGGAAAAGTATGAAACCCTGAGAAATGGGGATCAGCAGAGAATATGGTGACGTTTTACCGAGAGACAAATGCAAAAAAGCCTCCCTTTTCAGGGAGGCTTTTGCTTTCATGGTGCTGATACCCAGAGTCGAACTGGGGACCTCATCCTTACCAAGGATGCGCTCTACCAACTGAGCCATATCAGCACACTAACCGGTAAAGACCGCACTGGGTGCGCTATCTAAATCTTTTGTCCAACACAACCTTACGTTGCGTCACGACCAACCACATCGCTGTGATTGCTTAATTAAAGCCTGGCAGTGTCCTACTCTCGCATGGCGAATGCCACACTACCATCG
>NZ_MQSY01000008.1:0-10678 GCF_001921245.1 Aeromonas sp. YN13HZO-058
CCGAAACCAATCAACAGGTTTCGGATTTTTACACATCAGCAGGATCGGTCAATGGATCCTTAACTGATCGGCATTAGGCACATAGGTGCCAGTTTGTCATTGCTAGCGTGTGCAGGGTAGCGGTTACACCACGCCCTGAGTGCGCAGATAATCCTCGTAGGTACCGCCGAAGTCGCGGATACCATCTTCGCTCAGCTCCAGAATGCGGGTCGCCAGGGAGGAGACGAACTCACGGTCGTGGGAGACGAAGATCAGGGTGCCCTTGTACATCTCGAGGGCCAGGTTCAAGGATTCGATAGATTCCATGTCCAGGTGGTTGGTCGGCTCATCCATGATCAGGATGTTGGGGCGCTGCATCATCAGCTTGCCGAACAGCATGCGGCCCTGTTCACCACCGGAGAGCACCTTGACCGGCTTTTTGATATCGTCCTGCGTGAACAGCAGACGACCGAGGATAGAGCGAACTGCCTGCTCATCTTCGTTCTCCTGTTTCCACTGGGCCATCCAGTCAAACACATTGAGATCGGTGTTGAAGTCTTCGGCGTGATCCTGGGCGTAGTAGCCGATCTGGGCATTCTCGGACCACTTGATGGTGCCGGTATCCGGCGCCAACTCTCCGACCAGGGTCTTGATCAGGGTCGATTTACCGATACCGTTGGTACCCAGAATGGCGACCTTTTCACCCACTTCCAGCATCATGTTGAGGCCCTTGAACAGGGGCGCCTCGCCGTAGCCTTTGGACAGACCTTCGATTTCCAGGATGTTGCGGTAGAGCTTTTTCTCCTGCTCGAAGCGGATGAAGGGGTTCTGACGGCTGGAGACCTTCACTTCCTCAATCTTGATCTTGTCGATCTGCTTGAGGCGGGAGGTGGCCTGGCTGGACTTGGATGCGTTGGCACTGAAACGGGAGACGAAGGATTGCAGATCGGCGATCTGGGCCTTCTTCTTGGCGTTGTCGGCCAGCAGACGCTCGCGCGCCTGGGTGGCGGCCAGCATGTAGTCATCGTAGTTGCCCGGATAGACGCGCAGCTCGCCATAGTCCAGATCCGCCATGTGGGTACAGACGGAGTTCAGGAAGTGACGGTCGTGAGAGATGATGATCATGGTACTTTCACGATCGTTGAGCACCTGCTCCAGCCAGCGGATGGTGTTGATATCCAGGTTGTTGGTCGGTTCGTCCAGCAGCAAGATGTCAGGGTTGGAGAACAGCGCCTGTGCCAGCAGCACCCGCAGTTTCCAGCCCGGGGCCACTTCACTCATCGGGCCGTTGTGCTGTTCGATGGGAATACCGGCACCCAGCAGCAACTGACCGGCACGCGCTTCGGCGGTGTAGCCGTCATATTCAGCGACCAGCCCTTCCAGCTCGGCAGCCTTCATGTAGTCGTCATCGGTCGCTTCGAGGTTGGCGTAGATGGCATCGCGCTCGGCAATGGCCGCCCACAGCTCGGTGTGACCCATCATGACCACGTCTAGGACACGGGTATCTTCGTAGGCGAACTGATCCTGGCGCAGCTTACCGATGCGCTCATTGACGTCCAGGCTCACATTACCGCCGCTGGGCTCAAGATCGCCGCCGAGGATCTTCATAAAGGTGGACTTGCCACAGCCGTTGGCGCCAATAAGGCCATAGCGGTTGCCGCCGCCAAACTTGACGTTGATGTTCTCGAACAGCGGCTTGGCGCCGAATTGCATGGTGATGTTATTGCTGCTTAACAAGATAAGTGTCCCGGTTGGTCTGTCAAATGGCGCGCATTATGGCACAGATCCCCAAAAAGTTTTAGCAAGAACTGTGATCTGGATCGGTCAGATGGCGATTTGGCCGCAGAGGGATCCACCATGAAAAAAGCCGGCACGAGGCCGGCTTACGTGTGTCATCCCATCATCAGTGGGAGGTGGCGCCAGAGGCACCGAGCCCGGTTTGGGAACGAACGAACTGCGGCAGGAACTTGGCATGCTCGTCAGCGGCGTTCTGGGAGCTGTCGGTGATGGAGAAGAACCAGATCCCGGCGAAGGCCAATCCCATGGAGAAGAGGGCAGGGTATTCGTAGGGGAAGATAGCCTGGGCATGGCCCAGCACTTTCACCCACACGGTCGGGCCCAGGATCATCAGGGTCACCGCGCTCACCAGTCCCAGCCAGCCACCGTAGACGGCGCCACGGGTGGTCAGGCGTGACCAGAACATGGAGAGGAACAGCACCGGGAAGTTGCAGCTGGCGGCGATGGAGAAGGCCAGACCCACCATGAAGGCGATGTTCTGCTTCTCGAACAGTATCCCCAGACCAATGGCCACCACACCCAATACCACAGTGGTGTATTTGGAGACGCGCAGCTCATCGGTCTCGTTGGCCTTGCCCTTCTTCAGCACGCTGGCATAGAGGTCATGGGAGACCGCAGAGGCACCCGCCAGGGTCAGTCCGGCAACCACCGCCAGAATGGTGGCAAACGCCACGGCAGAGATAAAGCCGAGGAACAGGCTGCCACCCACCGCATTGGCCAGATGGACTGCCGCCATGTTGGTGCCGCCCAGCAGGGTGCCGGTGGCATCCTTGAAGGCCGGGTTGGTGCTGACCAGCAGGATGGCGCCAAAGCCGATGATAAAGGTGAGGATGTAGAAGTAACCGATAAAGCCGGTGGCGAAGAAGACGCTCTTGCGCGCTTCCTTGGCATCACTCACGGTGAAGAAACGCATCAGGATATGGGGCAGACCGGCGGTACCGAACATCAATGCCAGACCCAGCGAGATGGCGGAGATGGGGTCAGCGACCAGACCACCTGGGCTCATGATGGCGATCCCTTTCTCGTGCACCTTCACCGCTTCGCTAAACAGGGCGCCGATATCGAAGTTGACTGACTTCATCACCATGATGGCCATGAAGCTGGCACCGGAGAGCAGCATAACCGCCTTGATGATCTGCACCCAGGTGGTGGCCAGCATGCCGCCAAACAGCACGTAGAGCACCATCAGGATACCGACCAGCACCACGGCCACATGGTATTGCAGACCGAACAGCAGCTCGATCAGTTTGCCGGCACCGACCATCTGGGCGATCAGGTAGAGGGCGACCACCACCAGTGAGCCGCAGGCGGAGAGGGTGCGCACTTCAGTCTGCTTGAGGCGATAGGAGGCGACATCGGCGAAGGTGTATTTGCCGAGGTTACGCAGCCGCTCCGCGATCAGGAACAGAATGATGGGCCAGCCCACCAGAAAACCGATGGAGTAAATCAGACCATCGTAGCCGGAGGTGTAGACCAGCGCGGAGATCCCGAGGAAGGAGGCGGCAGACATATAGTCACCGGCGATGGCCAGACCGTTCTGGAAGCCGGTGATACGGCCACCGGCCGCATAGTAATCCGAGGCCGAGCGGTTGCGCTTGGAAGCCCAGTAGGTGATGAACAGGGTAGCGGCCACAAAGACCACAAACATCACGATAGCCGACACATTGAGGGGTTGGCGTTGTACCTCGCCGGTCAGCGCATCCGCTGCCAGCAGGGGGGAGGAGGCCAGTGAGGCCAACAGCAGCCACTTGCCTTTCATGCTTTTTGCGCTCATGACTGCACTCCCTTGAGGATCTTCTGATTCAGCTCGTCAAACTCGCCGTTGGCCCGAAACACATAGATGCCGGTCAACACGAAGGAGGAGAGGATCAGTCCCACCCCGACCGGAATGCCACGGGTGACGGTGGTGCTGTCGCTGAGTGGGGTGCCGAGCCAACCGGGGGCAAAGGCGATGAGCAGAATAAACGCCAGGTAGAGTCCCAGCATCAGAGCCGAGAGGGCCCAGGCAAAACGCTGGCGCTTGGCGACCAGCTCCTGGAAGTTGGGATCTTGCTGGATCCTCAGGTAGCTTTGCTGTTCCATTGCAGTTCTCCATGACATAAGTGTCAGCGGTGGATGGGGTAACCCCGACGAGCAGGGAACCTGCTCATGTAAGCAAAATGTGAATTAAATGTTATTTGCGGGCAATTAGACTTTGGGATAAGCCAGCGGCGAGCCGCAGGTGAGGCGCAGGTAGATGAGCGCGGCCGTGGTGGCATCGGCAAGGGCATCGTGGGCGGGCAGGGGGGGCAGCGCCAAGTGACGGCAGATGGCACTCAAGTGCAGGTCGATGGCCGCATCGGGATAGCGGCGATAGAGGTGGTCGTGATAGAGCTGGCTCACCTCGATCCCTCGCTGGGGCAGGGTTAATCCCCACAATTTCTGGCAGGCGAGATTGAGAATGCGCAGGTCGTAGGCGATGTGATAGCCCACCAGTTCACGGGGGCCGATAAAGGCCAGAAGCAGGCGCAGCGCGGCTTCCAGCATCATCCCCTGTTGCAGATCATGATGGCGCAGGCCGTGGATCACCACCGATTGGCCGGTCAGGCTGGCCGGTGGCTGCACCTTGATGGCGAGGGCCTCGCCAGTCAGCAGCCGGTTGCCCTGAATGCGCACCGCCCCGATGGAGACGATCTCGGCCCGCTCGGGATCGAGACTGGTGGTCTCGAAATCGAGGGCGATCCGTTCATTTTCCGGGGGGGTGGCAAAGAGCGGCGCGAACTCGCCAGTTCGGAACGCACGGCCATACCAGTAGCGTCGAGCGCGGCTCAACATGGCTATTGTCTCAGACGAAAGTGCAAGGTGAGCCACTGCTGGAACTTCTTCACCTGATGCAGCGCCTGGCGCAGCAGATCCCGCTCGCTGTGGCTGAGATCCTGTGTCTGCACCCTGCTGTTGCCCCCCTTGAGCTGACTGCGCAGCCTCAGCCGGATAAAGAGCCGGAACGCCTCCGCCAGATTGCTGCCATAGTCGGCACTGAGCCGCTCGGCGGCCACCAGTGCATCGATGCGCCCCAGGGTCGAGGTCTCCATTATTCCCCCCTCAATGGCCAGCATGCGGATACCGTGTACCAGCGGGAACAGGCCGCCCCGCTTCAGATCCAACCCTTCCGGTGGCTGCTCCAGTCGGCCAAACAGGGTGAGCGGGGCATGAAAGGCCACCGCCGGTCGCACCATCTCTGCCAGCAGATCCCGCCTGTCGGCCAACTGCTCGCGCAGTGCTCTGGCAACCGGCAGATGCAGCTGGCGATCTCCCGCGATGGGGTGGGCATCGGCAAGGGTGGCGAGCCAGAGCAGCTCATCCTCTTTCGCCGTGGTACAGGCGCTGGCAATGGCGCTTTGCCACTCGCTGCCCGTTTTTACCCAGGCCGGATTGTTCACCATCACCTGCCCGGGGCAGAGGGGGTAGCCGAGTCGCTCCAGCAGGGCGCTGAATTCGGCCAGATCCGCGGCCTGGGTGGGCCATGCCAGCCCTTCTGGCAGGATCAGGGCGTTGTCCTGATCGGTTTTGAGGATCTGCTCGCCGCGCCCCTCCGAGCCCAGCATCAACAGGCAGACGTTATCCTGCACCTCGGGGGGGATCACCAGCGCAAAGGCTTTGGCGATCAGCTGTTCGTTGATGGTGGCGATCAGCTTCATCAAAAAGGCGGTGTGGATCCCCTGGGCAAACAGCGAGCGGGTCAATTGTTGCTGTTCGCGGGCCACCGCCTCCAGTGCCGGCAGGCTGTCGGCGCGGGCGATGCGCAAGGTCAGCACATGGGAGTGGGTCGAGAAGAGTCCCAGCACCTGGGTCAGTTGCAGGATGCCCGCCACCTCGTTGCCGCGCCACACCACCAGCCGCTTGATGCGATGGCGGGTCATCAGCAGCAGGGCATCAAACAGATAGCTCTCCAGCGGCAGACCAATCAGCGGTGTGGGGGTCAGCACCGAGAGGGGGGCCGTTAGCGGCAATCCCTTGAGGGTCAGGGCGTGGAGCAAGGTCTTGCGGGTTGCCAGCGTGAGGGAGCCGTCATGAGCGGGGTAGAGCAGGCAATCGGTCCCTTGGTTCACCATGGCTTCGGTGGCCGCCAGCAGTGACAGCTTGCTGTCGACGATAAGCGGTGGTTGCAGATGACCGGGCTCGATGCGGGTCAGGATAAATTCCGCCAGATTCTTCTGACCCAGTTGTTCGCGTTGCTCCTGCTGTTGCTGGCGCTCGGCCAGATTGGCAGTGAAGTAGCTGGCAAACTGCGAGTCCTGCTCACAGAGCGTCAGAAAGGTGTGACGAGGGATGAGCTGACAGAGGCTATCTTCCAGTGCGGTGAAGCGGTGGCGGCAACGGCCGTCAAACTGGGCGCGCACATCGAACAGATCATCGACCCCGTAATCACCAAACGGGTGGTGAGGGGCAGACTCTTCCACCGCTCCCTTGATGATGAGATAGAGGCCGGGAGGCTCGTCCCCCTCCTTGAGCAGCAGATCCCCGGCCCGAAAATAGCAGAGCGAAAGGTGGCGTGAGAGCCGCTCGCGCGCCTCCTCGTCCAGTCGGTCGAACGGTGGTCTGGCAAAATTGAACAGGGTTGACATGACAGCGTCCTCTGCTGGCTTGCGGCACTCATGCAGCTCCCAGTGTGACAAAGGGAGGGGGAGGCGACCAGCCGACTTTAGTCTCAGCTGTACCGGATGATAACACTCTGATAACGTGGTGGTATGACCAGTGAGTCAATTTCAGGGATCAAGGAGAGGACAAGGTAGATGGAAAAACCAAGGATCAAGTGCGAGATCCACGACGGGATTGCCGAAGTGATGCTGACGCGGGGAGATAAACTCAATGCGCTGGACCGCGCCATGTTCAGCGCCATCGACGAGACGCTGACGCAACTCGCTCAGCACAAGGGGCTGCGGGCGGTGATCCTGCACGGCGAGGGGCGGGCCTTCTGCGCCGGGCTGGATGTGAAATCCATGCTGAGACAGCCGGTAGCGGCGCTCGATATTCTCAAGCGCGAGGCGGACGAGGCGACCAATCTGGCCCAGCGGGTCGCCTATGGCTGGCATCAACTGCCGGTGCCGGTGATTGCGGTGACCCAGGGGGTCTGTTTTGGTGGTGGTCTGCAGATTGCGCTCGGCGCCGATTTTCGCTTCAGCACCCCCGATTGCCGCTTCTCGGTGATGGAGATCAAGTGGGGCATCATTCCCGACATGAGTGGCAGCGTCACCATGCGCAACCTGATGGGGCTGGATACCGCCATGGAGCTGGCCATGAGCGGGCGTGAGCTGGATGCCGTCGAGGCGAAATCCCTCGGGATGGTGAGCCGGGTCTGCGCCGATCCGCTGGTGGAGGCGCGGGAGTTTGCCCGCACTCTCATCACCAAGTCACCGGATGCGCTGGCGGGGATCAAGCAGCTCTACAGCCAGGCCTGGGCCCGCAGTGACGAGGCGATGCTCAAAGAAGAGACCCGGTTGCAAAAGCAGATCCTGGGGCGCCCCAATCAGTGGCGGGCTACCTTTAACAGCCTGTTTCGCTGGCGGCTGCCGTTCGGGCCGCGCCGCAATCCGCTTTGAGATGAGGTGACAGGAAAAAGAAATGGCAGCCGAGGCTGCCATATTTATTGATGCCTTATGTCGTTCAGGTTCAGGAGATCTTGCGATCCTGATCCGGTTCGAATGGGTGACCGGATTTCTCCAGCTCCAGATTCTCTTCGGAGCGTTTGCCCACCCAGTAATCGGCGTTCTTGATGCCGAGCTTTTCCGGGTGGAACACCGGATCCAGCCCTTGCGCCTGTTGCGCCTCGTAATCCTTCAGGCAGGTGAAGGCAGTTTTTTGCAGCAGCAGGATGGCGATGATGTTGAGCCATGCCATCAGGCCGACCCCGATATCACCCATGCCCCACGCCAGATCCGCGGTCTTGACGGTGCCGTAGACAGTGGCGGCCATCAGCGCAATCTTCAGCAAGAAGGTGAGCCAGGGGCGATTTATCTTGCGGTTGATGTAGGCGATGTTGGTTTCGGCGATGTAGTAGTAGGCAACAATGGTGGTAAACGCGAAGAAGAACAGCGCGATGGCCACAAAAATGCTGCCAAAGCCCGGCATCATGCTCTCCATGGCGGTCTGCACATAGCCCGGGCCCGCAGCGATACCGGCAATACCGGTGTAGAGGGCGGCGCCGTCCGGCCCTTGTACGTTATAGAGGCCGGTGATCAGCAGCATAAAGCCGGTGGCAGAGCAGACGAACAAGGTGTCGATATAGACGGAGAACGCCTGCACCAGACCCTGCTTGGCCGGGTGGCTTACTGCCGCAGCAGAGGAGGCGTGCGGCCCGGTACCCTGACCCGCTTCGTTGGAGTAGACCCCGCGCTTCACACCCCACATGATGGCCAGACCCAGAATGGCACCGAAACCGGCATCCATCCCGAAGGCGCTCTTCCAGATCAGCAGGATCACGCCCGGCAGGGCAGAGATGTTGAGGGCGATGATGACGCAAGCCACGATGATGTAGCCGAGCGCCATAAAGGGCACCACGGTACTGGCGAAGCTGGCGATACGTTTGACGCCGCCGAAGATGATAAAGCCGAGCAGCAGCGCCAGACCGGCGGCGGTGACGTTCGGATCGATATCAAAGGCGGTCTGCAGGCTGGAACCGATGGAGTTGGCCTGCACCCCCGGCAGCAGCACGCCGCAGGCGAAGATGGTGGCGATGGCGAAGGTCCAGGCATACCACTTCATGCCGAGCCCTTTCTCGATGTAGAAGGCCGGGCCGCCGCGGTATTCACCGTTGATCTTCTCTTTGTAAACCTGACCCAGGGTGGACTCCACGAAGGCGGAGCTGGCACCGAGGAAGGCCACCATCCACATCCAGAACAGGGCGCCCGGGCCACCGAAGGTGATGGCGGTGGCGACACCGGCGATGTTACCGGTACCCACGCGACCGGCCAGAGTCATGGCCAGCGCCTGGAAGGAGGAGACACCGGCATCGGTGCTCTTGCCATCAAACATCAGCCGCACCATCTCTTTGATATGACGCAGTTGCAAAAAACGGGTGCGCAGGGAGAAGTAAAGACCGACCCCCAGACACAGGTAGATGAGCGCAGGGCTCCAGATTACACCATTGATGGCATTGACGATTTCATTCATGTACAACAACTCCTTTGTTGTGTTTGTGGCGCTGTCTTGGCGAGATCTTGGCCTCGCTCTCTGTCACTGTTTTCGGCCCTGATTGTTAACAATCCAGTTAACAAACGAGCACGGGGTTGAGGGGTTAAGCAGAGCGCAAACACGCGCCATGCATGGCTTGTAACATATCGAGTTGTATCGGTGCTTCCCAGCTAAAAATGTCGTTTTGTTGCAAATTTGTGAATTGACAAGGGTGGGTGGATAATGGCAGGCAGCGTTTTCTATGAGTAAAGATGAGATCCTCCTTGTTGATCTGCGCCGAGCAATGTGACGGGCGTAACACATTGGATAGCAAACATGAGGCCAACAATGAAAGATACCTCTGACATATTGACGATCCGCCCCCCCGAGGCCGACGACGGGAGCGCAGTCGCCCACCTGTTCAGCCAATTGGGGTATCCTGCCGAGGGCGGTGACGTGACGGCGCGCCTGTTAGCGCCGGATCCCGCGAGCGCAGTGCTGCTCGCCTCCCGGGCTGACAAAGTGGTCGGTGTGCTGGTGTGGCACAGGCTGGCACCGCTGCATGTTGCACCAGCGTGGGGCCTGATCTCGGCGCTGGTTGTCGATGAAGGGGCAAGAGGGGCGGGAGTGGGCGCAGCCTTGCTCAAGCAAGCCGAACAGATGGCGCGTGCCGCAGGTTGCGCCCAGCTGGAGCTCTCCAGCAGCCTCAAGCGCGAGGCGGCCCACCGTTTCTATCTGGCGCAGGACTATCAGGAGCGGCCGAAACGGTTCGTGAAATTGTTGTGACGTGTTTTTTGCATCAAAAGAAGGAGTAGGCGTGCTGGGATGGTTCAAATGGCTGGGTGGTCGCCCGCAAACGTCCATGAGTGAGGATGAGTTGGCGCTGTGGCGTCAGGCGCTTGCGGCTGTGCCCATCTTGCAAGGGCTCAGCGACACCGAGCAGACCACGCTTATCGGGTTGGGGCAACAGCTGCTCAAACGCAAGACCCTGACCCTGATCGGGGTAGCGCTCAGCCCCCGTCAACAGGCGGTGCTGGCACTGCAAGCGGCGTTGCCCATCTTGCACCTCGGCATTGACTGGTATCGCGGCTTTCACGAAATCATCATCATTCCCGAACCCGTGATCCGGCGCCAGGAGGTGCAGGATGAGTTCGGGCTGGTGAGCGAGGTTGAAGAGGAGAACGCCGGTGAATCCTGGCCGCAAGGGCCGCTGGTGCTGGCTTGGAGCGAGCTGCAGCAGGATGGCGATTGGGATGGCTTTAATCTGGTGATCCACGAGTTGGCCCACAAGCTCGACATGCTGGGCGGTGAGGCGGACGGTGCGCCGCCGTTGCCGGGGTCGATGAGCTGCCAGCTGTGGCAACAGGCCTTTCAGACCGCCTTCGATGCGCTGTGCCAGCAGCTCGACCGGGATGAGGTAACCGCCATCGATCCCTATGCGGCCGAACATCCCGCCGAATTTTTCGCCGTCAGCTGCGAGTGCTTCTTTACCGATCCGCTGCGGCTTCGTAGCGTCTATCCCGAGGTTTACCGTCAGCTGAGCCTGCTGTTTAGTCAGGATCCGGCGAGTCGTTTTCCGCCAACCCGTCTATTAGCCGGAGAGGGAGATAGTCGGTTGTTGTGAATCCTGAGCAGCAAATCCAGCATCGTAGAAAGCAAAAAAGCACCCGAGGGTGTAATGCCAGTCAGTTAAGCCTGACTGGCATTGTTTTTATTGGCTTTTTTCACACTATACCTCTGTGGCCTTGGCTTC
>NZ_MQSY01000001.1:0-11331 GCF_001921245.1 Aeromonas sp. YN13HZO-058
TTAAGTCTTGGTTTTATCATCTTGGGCCAAAAAGCCCTCACTCCTTGCTGTTTTGTCTATAAATCCCGCCCTTTTCTGGTCGTTCCTCAACCATTTGCCGCTCTGCTATCGGTCAAGACCGGCATCTGTCGGGGGCAGGGTGCTTCTCCCCTCCTTCATCTGGACATCGCCACGCTAGATTAATGTGTGTACCACAAACAAAGAGGCCTTCCCGTTGGAAAGGCCTCTTTGCTTTATCTATCAGGTGATTACCATCACTCGGTCGATTTATCAGGGCTTCTCTTTGTTGCCAATGCTCAGGCCAAGCTTGATGGAGAGGGCTGCCAGCAGCAGCAGCATCATGATCAGGGAGAAGAAGTTGCTGCCGAGCTCCGGGTATTGCACCTTGAGCAGCGCGGAGTGGCCGAAGGCACCGATAAAGAAGCAGAGCAGGGTGCAGACAGGGGTATTACCCACCATGGGTTCATGGCGATAGTGCTGGAACAGTTGGTAGGCCGCCAGCCAGAGGGCAATCAGCGGGAAGAAGGAGAAAGGCACCACCGAGTTGGTCAGCACGGCCAGAGAGGCATCGCCACAGATGCCAATCAGCATCGCCATGGCGAGCGGTTTTTTCGGGATCATAAGCTGTTCAGGCATGTCGTTCTCCATCCTGTGGTCATGGGTGAGGTGCACGGCGCTTCTGGTTTTGTACCTCGGCGCCCATGGCGATCATCCGCAGTTGGCTAATGGTACGGTCGGAGAGTGCCCGGCACTCTTCGCTGGTCATGTCGAGCGCATCGGCACCGGCACTGAATACGATGGTGACCATGGCTTCTGCCTGGATGTAGGCATCTTCCCGTGGCGCTTCGGTGGTGGCTTCCAGATAATCGGTCAGCTCGGCGATGAAGTGCTGGATCTCGCGCGCCACTGCCTGACGAAAGGCGGCCGAGGTGCCGGAGCGCTCCCGCAGCAGTAGCCTGAAGATGTTGGGGTTGTTCTCGACAAACTCCATAAAGGTCTGCACCGAGGTGCTGATGACACTGCCACCACCGGCAATGCGCTGGCGTGCCTGGCGCATCAGTTGGCGCAGGGTGAGACCCCCTTCGTCAACAAGGGTCAGGCCCAGCTCTTCCATGTCGCGAAAGTGGCGATAGAAAGAGGTGGGGGCAATACCCGCTTCACGAGCGACTTCCCGCAGGCTGAGATTGGAGAAACTCCGGTTGGCACACAGTTGGCTGAATGCAGCATCGATCAATGTACGCCGGGTTTTTTCTTTTTGTTGAGCGCGAATACCCACAGAATCAGTCACCTTCAGCTTATCGAGGCCAAATGATAACCCGAAGGCGCCTCAGGATCAGGTTTGTATCCTACTTTTTTACCATTGACCCTGAGGAAATCGCCATGGAAAATGGTGAACAGCTGTTCGCTGAAAGGATGCAATGAGATGGCCAGACCCCCGATTATTTTGACCAATACCCTGCTGTTCTCCCTCTCCGGGATAGTGGCGTTGATTGTCGTGCCCTGGTACGGCATGAGCCACGGTTACGATCTCTGGCAGTGGGCCAGTTTCCTGTTGTTGTTCTGCCTGAGTGGTCTCTCCATCACCGCAGGCTATCATCGACTCTGGTCGCACAAGGCCTATAAGGCGCACCCCGCTTTGCAGTGGTTGTTTGCCATCGGCGGTGCGTTGGCGCTGCAGAATTCGGCCCTGCACTGGTCGGCCGATCATCGCCGTCACCATCGTCATGTGGATGACAATGAAAAAGACCCCTACAGTGCGGGGCGCGGCTTCTGGTACTCCCACATCGGCTGGATGTTGCGTGAGCATCAGGGAGAGCGCTATGGCGATTACAGCAACGTGCGGGATCTGCAGAACAACACTGTGGTCGCGTTTCAGCATCGTCACTATCTGGCGCTGGTGCTGGCGACCAATCTGGGTCTGCCGCTGCTGATTGGCCTGTGGCACGGCGATCTGCTCGGCATGCTGCTGCTGGCGGGCGTGCTGCGGATGGTGATGACTCACCATACCACCTTCTTCATCAACTCGCTGGCCCATATCTGGGGCAGTCAGCCCTATACCGACCGCAATACCGCCCGTGACAACGGCATCCTGGCCTTTTTCACCTTTGGCGAGGGTTATCACAACTTTCACCACCTGTTCGAGAATGACTACCGCAACGGCATTCACTGGTGGCAGTTCGATCCGACCAAGTGGTTAATCCGGCTTGCCTCCTGGTGCGGTCTGGCGGGGGATCTCAGATCCTCGCCGGAGGAGCGTATCGAGCAGGCCCGGCTGCAGATGCAGTTGAAGCGGGCGCAAGCCAGATTGCGCAAGCAGGAAGATCGTGAACTGTGGCAGGCACTGCTACAGGAGGAGTACGACAAGCTGAGCCAGCAGCTGCAACACTACTACGCCAGTCGCAAACGGCTGCTGGAGCTGCGCAAGCGCAAGGCGTTGGCGCGCTATGACCGCCTCAAGCTGCAACTGGAGTACCGGGCTTTGCGGGATGGCTTCATCGCAGGCAAACGCAACTGGAGTCGCCTGCTGGCAGGTATTGCATGATGCCTTGCCGGGGTATCACACAGACTAAAAGAGAAGACCGCCTGCTGGCGGTCTTCTCTTTGGTATGCATGTTTGAACGGGCTAGTTGGCTTGGCTCTGCTGTTGTTGCAATTGATCCAGTGCCTGTTGCTCCTGCTGGCTGAGACCCAGTTGTTCGCAGGCCTGCTCAAAGCTGATCCCCAGATGGCACATCATGATGTCGATGGCGGGCAGATAGTTTTTCATAGCTTCTTCCATGGTGATCCTCCAGACCCGTCACTTATGCCCTGAACCACTCGGGGCGGCAATTAGACTTTAGGCTTAGTCTGGCCATTTGATAAGCACCCCTGCCACTGAGGGAGGGAATTTGTTACCCTGCACCATGATAAAAACGGTTGCCGTATGACTGCGAGCAACAGGTGAGGAGCAGGGCATGTTATTGAGTTTCTTGATCATCGCTTCAGGTTGGTGGCACATCCGTGCTGCCTACGGTTCAGACAGCCGCCAGTTCTATATCAGCAAGCCGCTGACCATGCTGCTTATCATCGCGTTGGCGTTCGGCTACCAGAGTTATGACCACGATGGTTCTCACGCCTGGATCCTGCTCGGCCTCTGCCTCTCGCTGGCGGGCGATGTGCTGCTGATGCTGCCAAGCGATCGCTTCATTCAGGGGTTAGCGGCGTTTTTTGTCGCGCATCTCTGCTATATCGTTGGCTTTGCCCAGGGGCCGCTGGTGCTCAATCTGTTGGATGGGTTGCTGCTGTTGCTGATCGCCGGCATGGTCTTTGGTCTGCTGTGGGGCAAGCTGGGGGAGATGCGGATCCCGGTCTTCTGCTACATGCTGGTGATCATCGGCATGGCCTGGGTGGCCGCCGGTGCTTGGCATGCCTCTCTCACCGCCGGTTCTGCTGCTGCTTTGGTGGGGGCGCTGATGTTCCTCTTCTCCGACAGCATGTTGGCGCTCGATCGCTTCCGCCGTCCTTTTCCCCACGCCCGCGCCTGGGTCATGAGCAGCTACTTCGCCGCGCAATTCCTGATTGCAGGATCGCTGGCGGGATAATGCCTTCTGGTTGAGTGCAGGTAACAGATAACGAAAAACGGGCATTGGCCCGTTTTTCGTTTTATGCCCGGCGGTTTTTCACGCCTCTAGCGGTTCGGCATCCGCTGCCCGTGGGGCGGGGGATTTGAGCAACAGCATCAGGGCGCTGGCGATCAGCAGGAAGATCCCCATGATGTAGAACACCTGGTTGTAGGCCATGATGGCCGCTTCCCGGTTGATGGTATTGGCCAGCATGGCCCGCGCTTGCTGCTGGGCAATCTCGGGGCCTGAGCCCTGCGCCATCATGCTCTGGGCCAGCTGCAGCAGATAGCTCTGCCCCTCGATACTGCTGGCGGCCAGAGTGCTGCCAATCTGCAGCACATGGGTGCGGGTATCGTTGTCGAGCAGGGTCGCGATGATGGCGATACCGAATGCACCGCCGAGGTTGCGCAGCACGTTGAGCAGGGTCGAGGAGGAGGGGATCTCGTCGTGGCTCAGGCTGGCGGTGGCGACCAGCGACAGCGGCACCATGATGAAGGGCTGCCCCAGCGCCCGCACGATGAGCGACTGGATCAGCTGCGGCCCGGCGTAGTCGGCACTCATGTTGACGTTCATAAAGCAGCTGACGGCGAAGATCAGGAAGCCGAAGCTCACCAGATAGCGCGGGTCTATCTTATGGGTCAGTTTGGGCACCAGCGGCAGCACCAGCAGTTGTGGCAGACCCATCCACATCAATACCTCGCCGATTTCCAGCGCGTTGTAGTTGTGGATCTGGGTCATGTAGAGCGGCAACACATAGATAGATCCCATCAACGCCATGCCGAGGATCAGATAGGCGAAGCAGGCCAGCGCGAAGCGCGGGTTGTGCAGTAACCGCAGATTGACCAGCGGGTGACGGCGGATCAGCTGGCTGATGACGAAGAACACCAGCGCCACCGCCGAGATGACCGCCATTCGCACGATGAAGCTTGAGCCGAACCAGTCCTCCCGATTGCCCTCCTCCAGCACCACCTCCAGCAAGCCGAGCCCGAGCGCCATGGTGACGATGCCGATGAGATCCACCCGCTTGATCACGGCCCAGTCCACCGGCTTTTTGTCCAGCCCGTGGGCCAGCATGGCCATCACCAGCAGTCCCGGCGGCACGTTGAGATAGAAGATGTAGTGCCACGACATCTGCTCGGTGAGCCAGCCGCCGAGGGTCGGGCCGATGGCGGGAGCGAAGGTGGCGCAGAGGCCAAACAGCGCCATGCCGGTGGCCCGCTTCTGTAGCGGCAACAGGGTGACGATGAGGGAGAAGGCCATCGGGATCAGCGCCCCGCCGGTGAAACCCTGCAGCGCCCGGAAGACGATCATGCTGGTGAGGTTCCAGCTGAACGAGCAGAGTACGGAGGCGACGATAAAGGCGCCGGTGGTCCACAGCAGGTAGCGGCGTACGCTCAGCCCCCGGCTCAACCAGCCGCTCAGGGGGATGGCGATCATCTCCGCCACCAGATAGGAGGTGGAGATCCAGGAACTTTCGCTCAGGGTGGCCGACAGCGCCCCCTGAATGTCCTTCAGGGAGGCATTGGTGATCTGGATATCGAGGATGGCCATGAAGGCGCCGATAAGGCCCCCCATGACCGCGATCCAGTTGCGACGTGGAATGGGTTCCATCAGTTGGCGGCAACCACGGGATCAGGCGTGCGGGTATCCACGATCACTTCGGTAGAGAGGCCCGGCAGCAGCTTGCCTGCCAGCAGGCCCGGCTCTGGGATGCGGATCTTGACCGGCACCCGCTGCACAATTTTGGTGAAGTTGCCGGTGGCATTCTCCGGCGGCAGCAGGGCGAACTTGGCACCGGTCGCCGGGGCCAGGCTGTCGATGATCCCCTCGACCGGTTGATCCGGGTAGGCATCGAGCACCACTTCGACCTTCTGGCCCGGCTGCATATGGGCGAGCTGGGTCTCCTTGAAGTTGGCCTCGACCCACACCTGTTGCAGCGGCACCAGACTGGCGACCTGCATGCCGGACTGGACGTAGAGCCCTTCCCGCAGGCTGCGCTTGCCAATGATACCGTCGGCGGGCGCCCGCAGTTCGGTGTAGCCGAGCTCCAGCTTGGCCTGCTCCAGTTGTGCTTCGCTCAACGCCAGCTTGGCCAGGTTCTGTTTGCGCTCGGCATCCAGCACCAGCAGTCGCTCACGGGCTGCCTGCAGGGCGGCTTTGGCCTCCCGGGCTTGCGCCTGATTGACCTGAAGACCGGCACGCACCTCGTCCAGACTGTCTTGCGAGCTGTAGTGACGCTGGTTGAGCTGGCTGATGCGGTTGACCTGCTGGCTGGCGCGCAGCTGCTCGGCATTGGCGGAGGCGACCTTGGCCTCGGCCTGCTGGATCAGGCTCAGTTGTTGGGTGCGGGTAGCGGCCAGATTTTCGGCCGTTGCCTGATTGAGGCGCAGGTCAGCTTCGGCCTCCGCGACCCTGGTCTTGTATTCGCGATCATCGAGCCGGGCGATCAGCTGGCCCGCTTTGACCGGCTGGTTGTCGGTGACCAGCACTTCGCGGATATAGCCGGGCAGCTTGGAGCTGATCCCGGTCACTTCACTCTGCAGGTAGGCGTTGTCGGTGCTTTCAAAATAGCGGCCGTGAAGATACCAGTAACCGGCGAACAGCAGACCGAGCAGCGCCAATATCATGGCTGCCAGCAGGGGAATTTTTTTGTGTTGACTCATTTTTGTGATTCCTGAACTTAAGGGGCGCAGGCTAACACTGGTCAACTGTTTCGATTAGTATTGGTTCACGAGATATACAGTTTCACTGGTGCAACAATGGATCTCAATGCCGCGTTAATTCTGGTGCGTATCGTCGACAAAGGCTCGTTTACGGGAGCCGCCCGCGAGCTGGGGATGACCAAGGCGATGGTCAGCCGCCGCATCGCCGAGCTGGAACAGCGGCTCGGGGTTCGCCTGCTCTATCGCTCCACCCGTCAGCTCACTTTGACCGAGGAGGGGGAGAAGTACTACCTGCACTGCAGCAAGGCGGTCGATGCCCTGACCGAAGCCGAGCTGATGCTGAGCGCCAGCCAGCAGGAGGTGACCGGCATCCTCAAACTGGCGGTGCCCATCGAAACGGGGCAATTGGTGGTCGGGCGGCTGGTCGCCAAGTTTTTGCAGGCCTATCCTGCCCTGCAGGTGGAGCTGGAGCTGACCAACCGAGTGGTGGACCCCATCAGCGAAGGGTTGGATGCGGTGGTGCGGATTGGTGACATGAGCGACTCCAATCTGGCGGCGCGCCGGCTCTGGAGCACCGGACGGCTGCTCTGTGCCAGTCCGGACTATCTGGCGCGCAGTCCGGCCATCGCGCGGCCGGAGGATCTGGTCAATCACGAGCGGGTGACGGTGAGCAGCGGATTTCTCGCCTCCCATTGGTGCTTCGAGCTGGATGGCAGAGAGGTGCTGGTTGACCCCCCATCCCGTTTTCGGGTCAATAATATTACCTGTGCCCGGGAGGCGGCGAAGGCGGGGCTGGGGTTGGCCTCGTTACCCGCTATGCTCTGTCAGGATGAGCTGGCCAGCGGCGAGCTGGTGATCCTGCTGCCAGAGTGGCAGCAACCCAGGGTGCCCATCTACCTGCTGTTTCCGGAGCGGCGGCTGATGCCGCGCAAGTTGCGGGCATTCATCGATTTCATGATTGAGAACGGCGCCGAGTTTGGCATCGACAAGCCGTTGTAAGGGGGAGCTATGGATAACTGGATCAATCTCTATCGCGCCTCTCATACCCTGGAGGCGCACGCCCTGAAAGGGGCGCTGGAGGCAGAAGGGGTGCTGGTGCGGCTCAATGGCGAGGGGCTGTCCGGCGCCCTTGGCGAACTGCCGGTCGACATGCTGCAGGTGACCCTGATGGTGCGAGCCGAGGATCGCAGCAAGGCAGGAAGAGTCATCGAGCGTTACCAGCAGCGTCAGGGTAACGGCTGGCTGTGCGGTCAGTGCGGGGAGGAGAACGGCGCCAACTTTGACGTCTGTTGGCGCTGTCATCACGATCCCCACGACAGCTGAGCTTTCTTCCGCTAGCGCGGCGGGAACTCGATATCTTCCCCCGCGCTGGCATCGTGATAGATCGCCAGATCCAGCTCGTTCTCGCTGCGGGCGATCAGCACCGACACCAGAATATCCCCCGATACATTGACCGTGGTGCGCGCCATATCGAGGATCCGGTCAATGCCCGCAATCAGTGCCACCCCTTCCAGCGGCAGACCGACCGCCGTCAGCGTCAGGGTCAGCAGCATGAGCCCGGTGCCCGGGGTGCCTGCGGTGCCGATACTGGCCAGGGTGGCGATGCTGATGATGGTCAGGTAATCGACCATGTGCAGATCCACCCCGAATGCCTGAGCCACAAACAGCGCGGTGACTCCCTGATAGAGGGCGGTGCCATCCATGTTGATAGTGGCGCCGATGGGCAGCACCTTGGCGGTGATGGCGGGTGAGACCCCCAGCCGCTTCTCGGCGCAGGCCAGACTGATGGGCAGGGTAGAGCTGCTGGAGCTGCTGGTGAAGGCCACCGCCTGGGCATCGACGATGCTTTTGAAGTAGTGCAACGGATTGAGCCGTGCCAGCAGGAGCAGCAGGGTGCTGTAGATCCCGAGTACATGCAGCAGGCAGCCGAGGTAGACGGCGCCGATCACCTTCAGCAGCGGTAGCAGCAGGTCGAGGCCGTACTTGCCGGTCATCCAGGCCATCAGGGCGCAGACACCATAAGGGGCGAGCGCCATCACCATCTGGGTCAGCTTGAACATTCCCTCGGCCAGCGAGGTGAAGAAGAGGATGGCGGGACGACCGCGGCGACCGCTGGCGTTGAGGGCCACCGCCAGCGCGACTGCAAAGACGATCACTTGCAGGATCTTGCCATCCACCATCGCCTGTACCGGGTTGCTCGGCACCAGATGGCTCAATACGCTGGCCAGGGTGGGCGGTTCCGACATGCCGATCCGTTCATAGGGGCCCATGTCGGCGCCCATGCCGGGCTCCAGCAGCCAGCCCATCATCAGGCCGATGCAGATGGCGATGGCGGTCGAGCAGAAGTAGAGGCAGATCGCCTTGCTGCCGATGCGATCGAGGGCCTTGCCCTTGAGCAGCGAGGTGAGACCGGCGATGACCGAGCAGAAGATAAGGGGCACCATCAGCATCTGGATGGTGTTGACGAACAAGACGCCAAGGGGCTTGAGCAGCAGGGCCTGCTGTTCAAAACCGACGCCCAGACCAATCCCTGTCAGCATGCCGATCAGGGTCTTGAGCCAGAGGGGGCGGCGGGTCCAGATCTGCCAGGGCTTGAGAGCCTCTCCATGGAACAGCATGACGCCAATATCCTTATACATTGTCTGCGATGGCCAAAAAGGGGCGCCAGTGTAGCGATCCCTGACGCGGGTTGCCACATTATCGACAAAGCGGCGGCGGTGACCACTCCCCTGGCCAGGTAATGCGCAATTTATTGGCCTATATCAAGATCCCTCCGGGCGGGGCGATATTTAATTGGCATTAAATATGTTCATTATTGAGGTGAGAGATGTCGCAATCGGTTCATGGTCACGAAGTGATGGAGATGATGCTGGCGCAAGGGGGGCAATTTACCCGTGCCAGCCTGAAACAGGCGATGGCCGAGCGGTTTGGTGCCGAGGCCCGTTTTCATACCTGTAGCGCCAGCGAGATGGATGCGGAGGCGCTGATCGACTTCCTGGCTGCTCGCGGCAAATTTATCGACTCGGCAGAGGGCTTCCAGACCCGCGCCGACAAGATCTGCAACCACGGTTAACCCCGCAGCGAGCGCATCTGGCGCTCGCTCAATTCTTCGCCCTTTGCTATATTTCGCCCCCTCTCTTTTCCCTATTCAGGGCGTAGCCCGGGCGTTGTATGGATACTTTTTCTGCCGCAGTCATGCTGTTTCTGATCATGGACCCGCTGGGCAACCTGCCGGTCTTCCTCTCTATCCTGCGTCATATCGATCCCAAGCGGCGCCGCAAGGTGATGATCCGCGAGCTGCTCTTCTCGCTGGCCATCATGATGCTGTTCCTGTTCGTCGGTCAGCAGATCCTCGGCTTCCTCAATCTGCGGCAGGAGGCGGTCAGCATTGCGGGGGGCATCATCCTGTTCCTGATCGCCATCAAGATGATCTTTCCGAGTGAAGGGGGGGTGACCGGACTGGCGGCGGGCGAGGAGCCCTTCCTGGTGCCGATGGCGATCCCGATGATTGCCGGTCCGTCGATCCTCGCCTCTTTGATGCTGCTGGCCAATCAGGAGCCAGCCCGGATGGTGGACTGGTCGCTGGCTCTCTTTATGGCCTGGGCCGCCAGCGCGGTGATCCTGATGTTCTACGAGGTATTCAACAAGCTACTGGGTGAGCGGGGACTCACTGCGGTGGAACGACTCATGGGCATGCTGCTGGTGATGATCTCGGTCCAGATGCTGTTGGACGGGGTACATCACTATCTGGCGGTGACCGGTCAGGGCTGAGCGGTTTACATGCCGAAATAAATGACACGGGGCTACACAGAGCCCCGTTTTTTGTGCCGCCAAGCAGGTGTGCCGTCACCCGTGTGTGGTCGCTGCGGGTTCCAGTTTGCTCATGATGAGGGACAGCAGCAGCTCCCGCAGCCAGCGGTGGCCCGGATCCTCGCTATGACGTTGATGCCAGATCAGCAGATGGGAGATGCTGTCCAACCCGATGGGCAGCGGCAGTTGCAACAGCGGATAGACCTGGGTGGCGTGGCGGGCGTAGAGCTTGGAGAGCGTCACTATCATGTCGGAGTGCATCCCCATCCGCAGCGCCGCCTCGAAGGAGGGCACGGTCGCCTCGATACGTCGGTAGAGATCCTGCTCCGCCAGCTTGTGATCCAGCATCCAGCGGTCACGCCCCTCGCAATAAGTCTGCACATGGGGATAGCTGAGGTAGTGATCCAGATTCCAGTTGGGCTCCCGCAGCGCGGGGTGGTGCTGCTGCACCAGACAGGTGAGGTCATCGACCGCCAGCACCCGCTGGCAGATGCTGTCGGGCAGGGTGTCGAGCCGGTAATCGGAGCTGATGCAGTTCTCCCGCACCGCGAAGGCGATGTCCACCTGCCCCTGACTCATCTCGGTCAGACTGTTCTCGGTCCACTCCTCATAGCGCAGGCGGATCCGTGGTGCCTGCCGCTTCAGCTCGCTCAGGTAGAGCGGGGCAAACAGGGTAAATGCGCTGTCCATGCTGGCGATGACGAACTCCCGCTCGGAGCTGGCGGGGTCGAACTCGGGCGGCTGGATCAGGTTATCCAGCGACAGCAGGATGGGTTGCAACTGCTGTTGCAGCGCAAGGGCGCGGCCGGTGGGTTCCAGCCCGTAGGCAGAGCGGATGAAGAGAGGATCATTGAAGGTATCGCGTAGGCGGCCGAGGGCTTTGCTGACGGCGGACTGGCTCAGATGAAGGCGGCGTGCCGCCTTGCTGCCGTTGCGCTCCTCCAGCAGTACTTGCAGGATAATCAGCAAATTGAGGTCGATGCGACCCAGTTGTTCCAGCAGCATGATATGAATCCTCTTCAATTCTAAGATGAATTTATACCATTTGTTTTCATATCTTGGCGATCTTATCCTCGAATGGTCTCAGGTTCGCATGAACCACTGGTACAGGATGTAGCGGTTGAGGGGACATGTAGCACAATCAATATGGCGACCTCAGGGTCGCCCTATTTTTTGGCTATGTCCCAATTACGTGTTGCATGGGGTGCCCCAGCGCCTCATGCAAACACGCTTTGATATTCACGCCCCTCCCGTAA
>NZ_MQSY01000039.1:0-13115 GCF_001921245.1 Aeromonas sp. YN13HZO-058
GAGGTTATCGACTTAGGCGTTTGCGTTGCCGCTTGCCCTGTCGATGGAGGCGCATTATAGGGAGTTGAATCTTTCTGGCAACCCCTCATCGGCAATAAAATTGCAAAAAAGGGCACTTTTTTAGTTATTCACATCCAACCACAGCTTTTATACAAACTTATCCACAGAAACAGGTTCTGGATTGCTAGAATGGCCGAAAACAAGGAGGCCAAGATGGACTTGCGACTGAGACCCTACAAGGGAAAACGCCCGCTACTGGGCAAACGGGTGTATGTAGATCCCTGCGCGACACTGGTGGGCGATATCGAACTGGCCGACGATGCCAGCATCTGGCCCATGGTGGCGGCACGGGGGGATGTGAACCATATCCGCATCGGCGCCCGCAGCAATATTCAGGACGGCACAGTGCTGCACCTGACTCGCAAGAGCGCCAGCAACCCTGATGGCTATCCGCTGTTGATCGGAGAGGATGTGACGATCGGCCACAAGGCCATGCTGCACGGCTGCACTATCGGCAACCGGGTGCTGGTCGGCATGGGGGCCATCATTCTGGATGGGGTAGTGGTCGAGGATGACGTGATGGTCGGCGCAGGTTCGCTGGTGCCACCGGGCAAGCGACTCGAATCGAGCTTTCTATATATAGGTAATCCCGTCAAACAGGCTCGTCCGCTCAAACCCGCCGAGATCGCGTTTCTCAAAACCTCGGCCGACAACTATGTCCTGCTCAAGGATGAGTATCTGCAAGAGACCTGATAGGGCTGGCAAAAACAGGAAGCCCGGCATGATGCCGGGCTTCGCTTCTTATATAGCTATATAGCCGTGCAGAACGGCTGACCGGAAATCAGTGGGCCTGATCCCAGTTGTCGCCGGTGCCCGCTTCAACCACCAGCGGCACATGCAGCTCGGCAGCAGCCGACATCTTTTCCTTGATGATGGCGGTGTACTCCTCCAGCTTCTCTTCGTGGATCTCGAACACCAGTTCATCGTGCACCTGCATCAGCATGCGGATCGACTCATCTTCGATACCGCGGATCCAGCTATCCACGTTGATCATGGCGCGCTTGATGATATCGGCAGCAGTGCCCTGCATCGGGGCGTTGATGGCGGCCCGCTCGGCCGCCTTGCGCAGACCGGCGTTGCGGGACTTGATGTCCGGCAGATAGAGGCGGCGGCCAAACAGGGTCTCGACATAGCCCTGGGCTTCCGCCTGCTGGCGGGTGCGCTCCATATACTCCAGCACGCCCGGGTAGCGTTCGAAGTAGAGGTCCATGTACTTCTGTGCTTCGGCGCGACCGATCCCCAGCTGCTTGGCCAGACCAAAGGCACTCATGCCGTAGATAAGGCCGAAGTTGATCGCCTTGGCGCTGCGGCGCATGTCGGTGGTGACCGCATCGAGCGCTACACCGAATACCTCGGCGGCGGTCGCCTTGTGAATGTCCTTGCCCTCGGCAAAGGCGGTCAGCAGCCCCTTGTCACCGGAGAGGTGCGCCATGATGCGCAACTCGATCTGGGAGTAGTCCGCCGCCACCAGCTTGTAACCGGCGCTCGGGATGAAAGCCTGCCGAATACGGCGCCCCTGCTCGTTGCGCACCGGGATGTTCTGCAGGTTGGGATCAGATGATGACAAGCGGCCCGTAGCCGCTACCGCCTGATGATAGGAGGTGTGTACCCGCCCGGTCTGCGGCTTGATCATCAGCGGCAACTTGTCGGTGTAGGTGGACTTGAGCTTGGCCAGACCGCGATGCTCCATCAGCAGTTGCGGCAGCTCATAGGTTTCTGCCAGCTCGGCCAGCACCTCTTCTGCGGTGGACGGTGCACCCTTGGGGGTCTTTTTGATGATCGGCAGGCCCAGCTTGGTGAAGAGGATCTCCCCCAGCTGCTTGGGCGAGGAGAGGTTGAATTCCTGCCCGGCCAGCTCATGGGCCTGCTTCTCCAGCTCCGCCAACCGCAACTCGATCTCCTGACTCTGCTGGTGCAGCAGCTTGGGATCGATGGTGGTGCCGAGCAACTCCATCCGCGCCAATACCGGCAACAGCGGCAGCTCGATCTCGCTGAATACCTTGGCGAGGCCCGGCACGGCCTCCAGCTGACCCCACAGGGTCTGGTGCAGACGCAGGGTGATATCGGCATCTTCTGCCGCATAGGGAGCGGCCTGCTCCAGCTCGATCTGGTTGAAGGTGAGCTGTTTCACCCCTTTGCCCGCGATATCTTCAAAGGAGGTGGTCTCGACCCCGAGATAGCGTTTGGCCAGCGAGTCCATGTCGTGGCGACTGGCGGTGGAGTTAAGCACGTAGGATTCGAGCATGGTGTCGTAGGCGATACCTTGCAGGTCGATGTCGTGGTTGAGCAGCACGTTGCGATCGTACTTGAGGTTCTGCCCCACCTTGAGACGGGTCGGATCTTCCAGCAACGGCTTGAGCTTGCCCAGCACCACGGCTTCAGTCAGCTGCACCGGCGCCCCGAGATAGTCATGGCCAAACGGCACATAGGCGGCCTTGCCCGGTTCGACGGCGAAGGAGACGCCGACGATCCGCGCCTCCATATAGTCAAGACTGGTGGTTTCGGTATCGAAAGCAAACAGCGGTGCCGCTTTCAGCTGTTCCAGCCAGCCGTCAAACTCGGCTTCGTCCAGAATGCAGCGGTAGTCGGTTTCGATGGTGGCAGCGGGAGCGGTAGCCGCAGCACCATCAGCAGCCTCTTCCTGCCCGGCACCCTCGTCACCACCGGACTCCAGCTCCTTAATCAGGTTGCGCAGCTCATATTCGCGGTAGACCGCCAGCAGGGACTCCTTGTCGACCGGCTTGAGCTGCAGTTGCTCCAGACTCTGTTCCAGTTCGACATCGGTCTTGATGGTCGCCAGTCGATAGGAGAGACGAACCTGCTCTTCCTGCTCGCGGAACTTGTCGGCGAACGCCTTGGAGCCGCGGAAGCCGAGCGCGGCCACCTTGTCGAGGTTGGCGGCAATCTCGTCGATGCTGCCAATCCCCTGCAGCAGGGCCAGTGCGGTCTTCTCGCCAACACCGGTCATGCCGGGAATGTTGTCGACCTTGTCACCCATCAGGGCCAGATAGTCGATGATGAGCTCGGGCGGCACGCCAAACTTCTCGATCACCCCTTCCCGATCGGTCTTCACATCTTTCATAGTGTCGATCAGGGTGACGTGGTCTGAGACCAGCTGCGCCATGTCCTTGTCACCGGTGCTGATCAGCACCGGCAACTGTTTCTCGGTCGCCTGGCGGGCCAGGGTGCCGATCACATCGTCGGCCTCGACCCCTTCCACCATCAGGAAGGGGAAGCCCATCGCCTTGATCATCTGATGGATGGGGGCGACCTGGCTGCGCAGATCGTCCGGCATGCTGGCACGGGTCGCCTTGTACTCGGGATAGATGTCGTCGCGGAAGGTCTTGCCCTTGGCATCAAACACCACGGCCACATGACAGTCAGGATATTGCTTGCGCAGACTGCGCATCATGTTGGCCATGACACGGACGGCGCCGCTCGGCAAACCGGTCGATGTGCGCAGATCGGCCTGCTGGGAGGCGAAGAAGGCGCGGTAAAGATAAGAGGAGCCGTCGACCAGAATAAGGGGATTGCTAGGGGCCATGAAATCGTCCTGCCAGAGATAAACAGCCGCTAGGATGCCACAGGGCCCCCCTCACACCAAGGGGCGCAGCAACAGCACAACGCGCCTGATGAAGGGACTCAAGCTGTGGATAACTCTGTGTTCAAAAATGGGGCGCATCAGAGCGCACAGTGATAAAGCTGTGCATGAAAATATAAAAATCCATTAAAAACAATATATTGAGATCGCAAAAATCGATCGCAAGACAGTTAGAATGATCTCGATCAATGTGGAAAAAGATTTAAGGGAGTAGGTACGGCAGGATCCAAAACGAAACAATCCTAGCACAGCAAGATGACTTGACCAGCGGATGGCGAGCGATAACCATACAAAAGTACAACAATCCATCTTGGCTCACATTTTCAACAACGAGGAGTTTGCCATGAAAAAAGTGGCCGTGATTTTGAGTGGCTGCGGTGTCTTTGACGGGGCCGAAATCCACGAGGCCGTCATCAGCCTGCTGGCGCTGGCCCGTCAGGGAGCCGCCGTCCAGTGCTTCGCCCCGAACGTGGCGCAGCTCCATGTGATCAACCACCTAACCGGTGAAGTAAGCGAGGGAGAGAGCCGCAACGTGCTGGTCGAAGCGGCCCGCATCTGCCGTGGCCAGATCAAGGATGTGGCCGAGCTGGATGCGGCCGATTACGACGCGCTGCTGGTGCCCGGCGGCTTTGGCGCTGCCAAAAACCTGTGCGACTTCGCCATCCGGGGCGCCGAGTGCCAGATCCAGCCCGATGTGCTGAAAGCGTGCCAGAGCTTTGCCAAAGCCAACAAACCGGCCGCCTATATCTGCATCGCGCCCGCCATGATCCCGCTGATCTATGGCGCCGGGACGCTGGCGACCATCGGCCATGACGAGGGCACCGCCAACGCCATCGAGGTGATGGGCGGCAGCCATCTCAACTGCCCGGTCAACGAGTTCGTGGTGGATCAGGAGCGCAAGGTGATCTCCACCCCCGCCTACATGCTGGCCAGCAACATAGTGGAAGCGGCAGACGGTATCGAGAAGACGGTCAAACAGCTGCTGGCGCTGTAATCCCCACCCCGCCAAAAACAGACGGGCCGCTCATGGAGCGGCCCGTTTTCAATTCTGCCTGAAGGCGATGAATTAGATGGTTTCGCCCATCTGATCCATTTTGCCCAGCAGGGCACGCAGACGCTCCTGCCATGCAACGTGCTCGTTGCGCAGCTGATGGTTCTCGTCTTGCAGCTTGCTGTTCTGCTCTTTCAGCTCGTCCAGCTCCATCTTCAGCAGGGAGATGTTGTCGACGGCGGATTGTACTTTGGATTCGAGTTGCTCAAGGACTTCTAGTGACATATGCATACCTGTTTGTTCAATTGCGATGCCCCACAGAGGGCGATTCAAGCGCGTGAAGCCAGCATACCCCGAGCGCATCGGCACAAACAAGCCAGTGCGCTGTAAAATGCGCCTTCCATAGATGTATTGTCTAAATATGCGTCTATTTTTCTCGCATCCTGCGCCAGAGCCGCGACAACACACTGAGCCGTGCGTAAAAGACCCCGCCACCCGCGCATTATTGGCGCCCTCCCGACAGTACCGCCGTTATCCCTGCAAGGCGATATAAGCCCCCAGCAACAGACAGGCGACGACATACATCAACAGACCGTAGAGCAGGTTCCAACGCAGGATCAGCCCGGCACTGAGGTTATAACGGGAGGCCAGCGCCAGATTGGAGCCGGAGAGCGGACTGGTGCCGGTGGCAAGCCCCCATCCCAGCAGGAAACACATACCGAGCAGGCTGGGATCCGGCGCCAGCGGCCAGAGCAGCGGCGCCAATCCGGAGATACTGATGAGCGGATGTACCCCGACGATGGCCACCAGCAGGATCAGCAGCAGAGTGAGGGATGCCTCAAGCCAGCCAAAGTGGTTGAACAGCGGCAGGCCGTGGCCCGCGCCAAGATCGATGACCGACAGCGCACTGTTGATCCCTGCCGCCAGTAAACCGGCCCCCAGAAACAGCACCAGCTGACCGCCGATGGCGGGAAAGCGCTCCACCACCTGCCGCTTGATGGCCGCCTTGCGCCCGACCCTCGGCATAAAGAGCAGCGCCAGCAGCGGGGCCACCAGCGCGATCACCGCCAGAATGCCAAGCTGGGGCCAGATCTGCTTGATGGGGAGAACCAGCAACGCCAGCGTGACCGGCAACCCCAGCGTCTGCAGCCGCAGCGGATAACCGGCAAAGTCGGCCACTCCGATCCGCTCCACCTGCCAGGCGGTCAGCCCCATCGCCAGCAAGGCGGCGAGGATCCCGAACGGCAGAATATGGGAGAGCTGCAAACCCGGCGCATAAGTGAGCGCCACCGCCATGGCGACAAAGAAGGGTGACCAGAAGGCGGCGGCACAGAAGATCCGGCTCAGTACCATCACCTGACGCCGCTCCAGCGTGCCGCCCCGCTCCAGCCGATCGCCGATGATAAACAGCACCGAGAGGTTGATGACCGCTCCCAGCAGATTGAGGCTGGCCATGGTGCTCCACAGCCCCTTGCGCCCGGTCCAGGAGGTGGTGCCGGTCAAGAGACCCGAGGTGGCGAGGTTGAGGGTGCTCACCGCGGCAAACATGGTGAGCATATTGATGTTGGGCAGCAGCCAGTCACCGGCGCTGAGGGTCGCGCCCCGCCACCAGGAGAAGATCAACAGCAACAGGGCGGCGCCATAAAGGGCCAGCGCCTGCCGCTTGGCGGCCCCCACCAGCCAGGGCCAGGTGAGCAGTGACGCCCCCCAGGCCGCGATGGCCGCGGGCCAGGGGGAGAGTCCCAGATAGAGATGCAGCAGGTTGAGCAGCCACATCCCCAGAATCAGATAACCCGACCAGCGTTTGGCCATCGACGCCTCCGGTCAGGAGATCAGAGACACTGATCCATATCCAGTGAAGGCTTGTCGCACTCCGGACGGCCGACGATCTTGGCGGGTACGCCAGCGACAGTGGTATGAGGCGGCACCGGGTTGATCACCACGCTGCCTGCGCCAATTTTGGCACCCATGCCCACTTCGATATTGCCGAGCACCTTGGCGCCCGCCCCTATCATCACCCCTTCGCGGATCTTGGGATGGCGATCGCCACTCTCCTTGCCGGTACCGCCGAGGGTCACGCTCTGCAAGATCGAGACATCATCTTCAATCACCGCCGTCTCGCCCACCACGATGCCGGTGGCATGGTCAAACATGATCCCCTTGCCGATGCGGGCGGCCGGGTGTACATCCACCCCGAACACCACCGAGATCTGGTTTTGCAGATAGAGGGCCAGCGAGCGGCGCCCCTGACGCCACAGCCAGTTGGCGACCCGATAACCCTGCAGGGCATGGAACCCCTTGAGGTAGAGCAGCGGGGTAGAGAAGAGATCGACCGCCGGATCGCGCTCCTGCACGGCGCAGATGTCGGCCGCCACTACCGCCAGCAGCTCGGGCTCGCTGCGCAGGGCCAGCTCGATCACTTCGCGCAGGGCGATGGCGGGCATGGTGGCGCTGTCGAGCTTGTTGGCCAGCTGGAAGCTGAGGGCCGATCGCAAATTCTTGTGATTGAGAATGGTGGAGTGGAAGAAGCTGGCCAGCATCGGCTCCTGGGCCGCCATGCACTCCGCTTCTTGCTGAATTTTGTGCCAGGTTTTGGCAACCAGTTCATCCATGTTGCAGCCTACTGTTGTTCTGGGTGAGGGCTCTGTTGTTCTTTTGTCAGCACCGAGATGGGGTCCATGTGGATGATGACATCCATCCGCTCGAATGCCTGGCGTACCGCCAGTTCGGCTTCATCGGCGATCTGATGGGCCTTGACCAGGGGGATCTGATCATCCAGTTCCAGATGCAACTGTACGAATCGGGTCGGCCCGGATTGACGGGTGCGCAGGTCATGTACGCCGTGTACACCTTCTACGGCACAGCAGAGCGCCATTATTCTCGCTTGTTCTTCAGCTGGCAACTGACGATCGAGCAGGGCCTGCACCGACTCGTAGCCGATGTGTCCCGCCCCCCACAACAGGAACAGCCCGATCAGGATGGCAAACAGGCCGTCGGCCCAGTACCACCCCTGCCCCGCCAGCACCAGCGCCAGCAAGACACCGGCATTGAGCAGCAGATCGGAACGGTAGTGCAGCATGTCGGCCTTGATGGCAACGCTGTTGGTCTTGCGAATGACAAGGCTCTGGAAGCTGACCAGCAACAGGGTCAGCACGATGGAACCACCGCTGACCCAGAGGCCCGCCTCCAGCCGCTCGATGGGCGCCTGCTTGAGCAGCGACGAGATACCGTGCATCACCAG
This sequence comes from Aeromonas sp. YN13HZO-058, assembly GCF_001921245.1. Classification (NCBI taxonomy): domain Bacteria; kingdom Pseudomonadati; phylum Pseudomonadota; class Gammaproteobacteria; order Aeromonadales; family Aeromonadaceae; genus Aeromonas; species Aeromonas sp. YN13HZO-058. The sequence continues at coordinate 7,894 of NZ_MQSY01000039.1, forward strand.
CAGCAGCGCGGAACCCGAGATAAAGGCCGACTGAATGAGGCCCGCCAGCGACTCTGCCTTGCCGTGACCGAAACGGTGTTCGTCATCGGCGGGGGCCAGCGCATAGCGAATGGCCAGCAGGTTGATGATGGAGGCACTCACATCCATGAAGGAGTCGGTGAGCGATGCCAGCAGGGTCGACGAGTCGGTCATCAGCCAGGCGATCAGTTTGCCGATGATCAGCAGGGTGGCGGTGGTGACCGCCGCCATGCTGGCAAAGGTGACCCAACGGGAATATTGTTGATGGCTCAAAACCGGCTTTCCTCTGGCGATGAAAAACTTATTATACCCTGACCCCGGCGTCAGTTTGGCGCGAAAATCTGCGGAATAACACCAGATGAACAGAATACTCCTGGTCGACGACGATCTTGAATTGACCCAACTGCTCACCGAAATTCTGACCCTGGAGAGATTTCAGGTCACGGTCGCCGAGGATGGTGAAGAGGGGCTGCAACGATTGGCGGAGCAGAGCTTCGATCTGGTGCTGCTGGATGTGATGATGCCCAGGCTCAACGGCTTTGCCATGCTGACCAAGCTGCGCAAGACCCACGACACCCCGGTACTGATGCTGACCGCGCGCGGTGACAGCCAGGATCGGGTCAACGGTCTGGAGGCTGGCGCCGACGACTATCTGGCCAAGCCGTTCGATGATAGGGAGCTGCTCGCCCGCGTGCGCGCCATCCTGCGCCGCACCCAGAGCGCCCCGCCCCAGCGCGGCAACTCCTCCGACGAAGTGCACTTCATGGATATCGTGCTGCAACCCGGCCTGCAGCAGGCCCGCTGCGGCGAACAGTTGCTGGAGCTGACCGCCACCGAATTTGGCCTGCTGGAGTGTTTGCTACGCAATCCCGGCCAGATCGTCAGCAAGAGTCATCTCTCCGAGCAGGTGCTGGGCAAGAAGCTGGAACCCTTCGATCGGGCCATCGACATGCACCTGAGTAACCTGCGCAAGAAGCTGCCGGATCGCACCGATGGCCAGCCCCGCTTCAAAACCGTACGGGGGCGCGGTTACCTGTGGCTAGAGCAAGAATAGAGCGCATCAACTCCCTCAACGGGATCTCGACCCACATCTTCCTCTGGTTCTGGCTCATGTTGCTGGTGATCCTCGCCGCCGTGATCAGCCTGCCGACCCTGGATCCCCGCAACCAGATCCCGCTGCCGACCCACGAGGTGGCGCGGATGCAGAATAATGTACAGGCCCTGCTCAACGCCGCCGATCCGGATCAGGATTTCGATCTGGCCAAAGCGATGGACAATATCGCCATGCTGCCGGTGGATAACGTCTATCTGCGCGATGAGCGGGGACAGATCCAGTCCACCACCCATCCGCGCAAGTTCGTGGTGCGCTTCATGGTGGATGCCGACGACCCGGCCAACCCCATGCTGGGCAACGAGGATCGCAAGGCGATCGCCGGCCCCTTCCTGATGGAGCACCACGGCCATCGCTACCACGTCTATTTCGGCCTCAATGCCGAGAACCCCTACCTGTTCCTGTTCATTCAGGTGCTGGATCACCCGATCCGCATTCTGGGCATCTCGATGCTGGTCAGCACCCCGCTCTGCCTGCTGCTCGCCTGGCGGCTGACCCGCCCCATCCTGCAGTTGCAGAAATCGGTCTCCCAGTTGGCGGCCGGCAATCTGGAGGTGCAGATCCCCAATCTGGGACGGGGCGACGAGATCGGCCAGCTGGCGGATAACGTCAGCCGCATGGTGGAGACGCTCAAGAGCATGATCCAGAAGCAGAAACAGCTGCTCTCCGATATCTCCCACGAACTACGCAGTCCCCTCACCCGGATGCAGCTGGCGCAGGCGCTGATCCGCCGCAAGCAGGGTGACAGCGCCGAGCTGGCGCGGATCGAATCGGAGATCGGGCGGCTGGACAAGCTGATCGGCGATCTGCTGGATCTGTCGCGGGTGCAGCAGCATGTAGAGGCGCCGGTGATGCACCCGCTGGCCGACCTGCTGGAACCCATCCTCGAAGATGCCATGTTCGAAGCGAACCAGAGCGGCAAGCAGCTCAGACTGCCGCCGCTGCCCGCCGAGTCGATCCAGATGTGGCCCGAGCTGCTGGCCCGAGCGGTGGAGAACCCCCTGCGCAACGCTCTCAAATATGCCCGCGAGTTCATCAAGGTGGACTGGTATCGGGAGGGGCAGGAGTGGGTGATGACCATTCGGGATGACGGCCCCGGCGTGCCTGACGAGCAGCAGGCGCTGCTGTTCCAGCCCTTCTTCCGGGTTGATGACGCCCGCAACGCCAAGACCGGCGGCACCGGGCTCGGGCTGGCCATCGCCTCGGAGGCGATCCAGCGCCACGGCGGCACCATTGCGGCCAGCAACAATCACCCGACCGGGCTGACCATCACCATCCGCTTGCCCATCGCCTGATCCTTTTCATCCGGACGGGCGCTGGGTATGCTGGTGCCCCTTCTTGGCTTTACATCTCTTTGCAGGAACTCGTCATGCTCGATATCGTCCTCTACCAGCCGGAAATTCCGCCCAACACCGGCAATATCATCCGGCTCTGCGCCAATACCGGTTACCGGCTCCATCTGATCGAGCCGCTGGGATTTGAGTGGGATGACAAGCGGGTAAAGCGGGCGGGACTCGACTATCACGAGTTTGCCGAGGTGAAGCGCTGGCCGAGCTATGAGACCTTTCTGGCAGCCGTGGCGCCCAAGCGGGTGTTCGCCTGCACCACCAAGGGGCGCACCGCGCACTCGGCGGCCCAATATGCCCTTGGCGACGCCCTGCTGTTTGGCCCGGAGAGTCGCGGCCTGCCCAGCGAGATCATCGAGAGTCTGCCGTTCGAGCAGCGGCTGCGTATTCCGATGGTGCCCCAGAGCCGCAGCATGAACCTCTCCAACGCGGTATCGGTGTTCGTCTACGAGAGCTGGCGCCAGCTCGGCTACGACGGCGCCATGTAAGCGTCATCGCGGCTCAGTGGCGGGCGTCGAGCAGATGCCCGCTGCGCTCCAGCCGCCAGCAAGTAACCCCCAGCGACAGACCGCGCCCCACCATCAGCGCCGCCATCGCCGCCCATAACGCGGCCACGCCCCACGACTGACAGAGCCACCAGATCGGGAAGAAGCAGCCAAACGCGGCCAGCAACATGCTGTTGCGCATCTCCCGCGCCCGGGTCGCCCCGATGAATACGCCATCCAGCAGGAAACACCAGACTGCCAGCAACGGCATGGCGATCAGCCAGGGAAGCTGACGATTTGCCTCCGCCACCACGGCCGGAATATCGGTGATATAGCCGATAAGGTGGGCCCCAAAGAGGGCAAACACCAGGGTAAAACCACTGGCTATGAGGGCGGCCCAGCCCAGATTGAGCACGATGGCCTCCTGCAGTTTCTGCCGATCCCGCAGACCGATGGCTCGCCCCACCATGGCCTCCACCGCATAGGCAAAACCATCGAGCCCGTAGGAGATGAGCATCAGGAAGTTGAGCAGCACCGCATTGGCGGCCACCGCCACATCCCCCAGCCGCGCCCCTTGCAGAGTCATAAAGGCAAAGCAGAGCTGTAAGCAAAGGGAGCGCAGGAAGATATCGCGGTTGAGGCCGAGCAGCCGCACCATGGGCGCGAGCTGCCGCCAGCGCTGCCAGCCATCCTGCCACACCGTCGGTGTCAGTTGCCGCAGCTGACGGCGCACCAGCAAGATGCCGGCGGCCAGCGCGCAGTAGTCCGCCATGACCGAGGCCGCCGCCACACCCCGCACCTGCCAGCCGAGCCCGAGCACAAACAGGGTATCGAGCGCCATGTTGACCAGATTGGTGAGGATCAGCATCACCATGGGGCTGCGGGCATCCTGCATCCCCAACAGCCAGCCCATGATCACCAGATTGCAGAGCGCCGCCGGGGCGCTCCAGATCCGCAGCGCCACGTATTGGCCCGCATAGAGCTGCACCTCGGGCGAGCCGCCAATCAGGGCGATCAATCGCGGCAACAGGGGGAAGAGCAACAGAAGCAGCATCAACCCCAAGGCGATAGCCAGCCCCAGTGCCCGCAGCAGGGTATCGAGCTGGGCACGACCGTCGGCGGCGCCGTGCGCCTGCGCCGTCAGCCCGGTGGTCGACATCCGCAAAAAGCCGAGTAACCAGAAGATGAGGTTGATCAGGGTCGCACCAACCGACACGCCCCCCAGAAACCAGGCCTGCCCGAGATGACCGATCACCCAGGTGTCCACCAGCCCCAGCAAGGGGGTGGTGATATTGGAGAAAACCATGGGCAGGGCGAGCGCAAAAACAGCGCGGTGGCGAGAGGGATCCCGCCACCAGGGGGCAACAGATGGGGTCACGCTCAGTGGCCTGTCAGCTTCAGAATGCGGGAGAAGTCAGAGAGCATGGTGGCCATCTGCACCCGTGGCACCTGACCCGGCGCCACCTGCGGGCGGAATACCGCCTGCAGCTTGCCCGTGGGGTTGATGAGCACGATGGAGGCGGAGTGATCGATCAGGTAATCCTTCTCCCCCTGATTGGCGATGGAGTAGATCAGCCCCAGATTGCGCACAAACGGGAACAGCTTGTCGTGAGGGGCGGTGGCCGCCTTGAACTCGGGATTGAAGAAGGCGGTGTAGGTCTTGAGACGGGGAATGTCGTCACGCTGGGGATCCGCCGAGATAAACACCACCTGACTGTCGGGCGCCATCTTCTTCAGCTGGTCATAGACGGAACGCATATCTGCCAGGGTGGTGGGGCAGATATCGGGGCAGAAGGTGTAACCGACGAACAGGAAGGTCCAATGCCCCTTCAGGTTGGCAGGGGTGAACGGCTTGTTGTCCGCATCGGTAAAGGCAAAATCGTTGATATCCCGCCCCGCTGGATAGTAGTCGGCCTGCTGTGGCTGCTCTGGCTGCATGGCGCAGAACGCAAGGATCAGACAGGCTGTCAGCAGCAGAAAGAGCAGGGGATAGCGGAGCTTCATCATAACAAGAGACCCTTTCAGTTCGAGGCAGATGGCCAGCAGTGACCGGACAAGAGGGGGTATTGTACCCCAGCGAGTCACCAAGGGGGGTCAACCTTGTGCAACACCCTGTCAGGAGTCGACCATTTGGCGCAATTGATCGCCAGTTGCGGCCATAAAAAAACCGGCACTTCGGGTTAATGCCAGTCAGTTAAGCCTGACTGGCATTGTTTTTATTGGCTTTTTTCACACTATACCTCTGTGGCCTTGGCTTCACGC
>NZ_MQSY01000030.1:0-14097 GCF_001921245.1 Aeromonas sp. YN13HZO-058
TGGGGTATCCATGATGGTAGACCTCAAGGTGATGGCCTACTTCAAGATTAGCCTTTCAACACGTAATTGGGACATAGCCATTTTTATGCCTGCGTTTTTTATATCTGCTTATGTCTGCGGCGCTCAGCCCGCCCACGCAGGCATTGCGCTTCGGCCGTCTCCGCAGTTGGGTAGTGTCATCGCGATACCATTTTGATAAATCCCCCTACCAGATTGATAGGGGCTCGCCCTTATTGTCCTCGCCATGCCGCTTTTTTCACCGCCGATGCGCCCTATGTGCTCAGGGGCAGCGCTTGGCTTATCGCTGCGGGCCAACAAAAGCGGGTTAGATGGGATCCCCTTCACACTTCTCCCCATTGTCCTGACGATGGCGGGAAACAGGCGCATATCTTGCTGTTTTTTATACCGGTTTCAAATTTTTCCCTTCGAAAAAAGGACTTGCATATGTCCATAGGATTACCGCTCAAGCGGGTGGATGCCGAGGCCAAGGTGACCGGCAGCGCCCGCTATACCGATGACAACATCATGCTCGGGATGCGCCACGCCAAGTATGTGCGAAGCTCCATCGCCCACGGCAAGGTGCTCGGCATCGACGCGACCGAGGCGCTGGCCCTGCACGGGGTCGAAGCCGTATTTACCCATGAAGATGTGCCCACCACCTGTTTTCGCACCGCCGGCCACGCCTGGTCTCTCGATGAGGCGAAACGGGATGTGAAAGACCGCCGTCTGCTCACCGACCATGTGCGCCATTTCGGCGATGGAGTCGCCATCGTGGTGGCGCGCGATCCGCTGGTGGCCGAAAAAGCGGCCGCGCTGGTCAAGGTGACCTACGAGCCGTTGCCGGTGATGACAGATGCCGAGAGCGCGTTGGCCGACGGTGCCTATCCCATTCACCAGAGCGGCAATTTGCTGCGCCAAAGCCAGCTTCGCGCCAATGACCCGGAGCAGGCCATTGCGGCGGCAGATCTGCAGTTTCAGGCACACTACCGGACGCCGGTGGTGCAGCACTGCCATCTGGAGACGGTGACCTGCTATGCCTACATGGATCAGCCGGACCACATCATCGTCGTCAGCAGCACCCAGATCCCCCAGATAGTGCGCAGCCGGGTGGCCAAATCCCTCGGCCTGCCCTGGTCCAGCGTGCGGGTGATCAAGCCCTATATGGGCGGCGGTTTTGGTAACAAGCAGGATGTGCTGGAAGAGCCGATGGCGGCGTTTTTGAGCTACAAGCTCGGCGGCGTGCCGGTCAAGGTGACCCTGAGTCGGGAAGAGTGCTTCTTCGCCTCCCGCACCCGCCATGGCTTTGCCATCGACGGCAAGATGGGCCTCAACCGCGACGGCACCCTCAAGGGCTATCAGCTCGACGTGCTCTCCAACACCGGCGGCTATGCCTCTCATGGTCACTCCATCGCCAGTGCCGGTGGCAACAAGATCAGCTACCTCTATCCGCGCAGCGCCTTCGGTTATGACGCCAAGACTTTCTACAGCAACCTGCCCACCGCTGGTGCCATGCGTGGTTACGGTGCGCCGCAGGTGATTTTTGCCCTCGAGTGCATGCTGGATGATGCCTGCGCCGAACTGGGGCTGGATCCGCTTGATGTGCGGATCGCCAACGTGGCGCGAGAAGGGGATGTCAATCAGGTCAACCAGAAGACCATCTATAGCGCCGGACTGCCGGACTGCCTGCTGCGTGGTCGCGAGATGTTCGAGTGGGATCGGCTCAAGGCCGAGTGTCTGGGGCAGGATCCGGCGAGCCGGGTGCGGCGTGGCATCGGGGTAGCGTGCTTTAGCTACGGCTCCAATACCTATCCGGTGGGGGTCGAAATTGCCGGTGCCCGTATGCTGCTCAACCAGGATGGCACCGTCAATCTGCAGATCGGTGCCACCGAGATAGGGCAGGGGTCGGATACCGTCTTTGCTCAGATGGCGGCCCAGACCCTGGGGATCCCGTTTGAGCAGATCCGGGTCATTTCGACCCAGGATACCGACATCACCGCCTACGATCCGGGCTCGTTCGCCTCGCGCCAGAGCTATGTGGCGGCCCCCGCCATCCATCAGGCGGCGCTGCAACTGCGGGCTCGCATTCTGTCGCTGGCAGCCCAGCTCTGCCATCAGGATGTGGGATCCCTGACCCTGATCGACGGCTATGTGGTGCTGGCCGGTGCGCCGGACAAGGTGCTGATCAGCGTCGCCGAGGTGTCAATCAATGCCTATTACCACCTCACCATCGGCGGCCAGATCACTGCCGAGGTCTCCCACAAGACCACCACCAACCCGCCGAGTTTCGGCTGTACCTTTGTCGATCTCAGCGTCGATATCGATCTCTGCAAGGTGACCATCAATCGCATCATCAACCTGCACGATGCAGGCAAGATCCTCAATCCGCAGCTGGCAGAGGGGCAGGTGCACGGTGGCATGGGGATGGGGATCGGCTGGTCGCTGTTTGAGGAGATGATCATCGACGCCAAGACCGGCGTGGTACGCAACCCCAACCTGCTCGACTACAAGTTCCCCACCATGCTGGACTTGCCTGAACTCGAATGTGACTTCGTGCAGACCTATGAGCCCCAGTCGGTCTATGGCCACAAATCACTGGGGGAACCGCCCATTATCTCGCCGGGCCCCGCCATCCGTAACGCCATTCGCATGGCGACCGGGGTGGCCATCAACGAGCTGCCCATCACCCCGAAAACCCTGTTTCGGGAGTTTGTCGCGGCGGGTTTGATTGGCGAGGGAGCAGGGGAGGAGCAACACCATGTTTGATATTGCCCGTTACTACAAGGCGCACAGCGTGGCCGAGGCGGTCGCCCTGCGTCAGGCCGACCCCGAGGCGCGCCTGCTGGCCGGTGGCACCGATGTGATGATCCAGCTGCATCACCTCAACGCCGCCTATCGCCATATCATCGATATTCACGACTTGCCCGAACTCAAAGGGGTAAGCGAGTTGCTTGATGGGTCGATCCGTATCGGCTCCGGCACCACCTTTACCGAGATCATCGAAAACGAGCTGGTGCAGCGCCGCCTGCCGATGCTGGCCGAGGCGGCCGCCACCATCGCGGGGCCGCAGATCCGCAACGTCGCCACCTATGGCGGCAACATCTGCAACGGTGCCACCAGTGCCGACTCGGCAGCGCCTACCGTCGCGCTGGAAGCCGAGCTGGAGATCGCCGGGCCAGACGGCACACGCCGCATTCCCATCGCCGGATTTCACACCGGCCCCGGCAAGGTGGCACTGCAACCGGCGGAAATCCTGGTGGCGTTTCACTTTGCCCCGGACTCGCACCCCCATGTGGGCTCCCACTACTTCAAGTACGCCATGCGGGGTGCCATGGACATCGCCACCATCGGTTGCGCCGCCTACTGCCAGATTGAGGATGGCCATTTCAAGCTCTTGCGGCTTGCTTACGGCGTGGCGGCACCGACGCCGGTGCGCACGCCTCACGCGGAAGCGGCGGCCGAGGGGCAACCGCTAACTCGCGCCACACTAGCCGCGATTGCCGAGGCTGTGGTAGCCGATGTGGCGCCGCGATCCTCCTGGCGGGCAGAGAAGGAGTTTCGCCTGCACCTTATCAAAACCCTGGCGCAGCGGGTGGTCGCCTGCGCAGTCGAACGTGCCGGAGGCAAGATCCTATGATGCAACCGCAAAGCTGTCCTGCAGTGGAGATCCAGTGCGAGATCAACGGCAAACCATACTCCTATGCTGTGTCGCCCACCATGTCGCTGCTCCACTTCCTGCGCGGGCAGGGGCTTATCAGCGTGAAAGAGGGGTGCAGTGTAGGTGAGTGCGGCGCCTGTACCGTGCGGGTGAATGGCACGGCTATCGACAGCTGCCTCTATCTGGCGGTCTGGGCCGATGGCAAATCCATTCGCACCGTGGAGGGAGAGCGGCAGGGCAACGAGCTTTCCGACGTGCAGCAGGCCTTCATCGATGAGGGGGCGGTGCAGTGCGGTTTTTGCACCCCGGGTCTCGTGATGGCGAGCGCCGCCCTGCTCGACAAGACCGAGCGCCGCCCCTTGACCGATGCGGAGATCCGCCGCGGGCTGTCGGGCAATCTCTGCCGCTGCACCGGTTATCAGAACGTGGTGCGGGCGGTGAAAAAGTGCTGCAAGGGGTAGCAGACTGAGCGCAAGTGCCGTTGTGTAAAAAAAGGAAATCAAGCCGCCCCAAAAACACAGGCCCGCCTCGAAAGAGGCGGGCCTGCTGCTGACTGGCGCCAGGAGACATCACACTTTTGGCTGGTCGATCACCAGTTTGCCATCCTTGACCGGAATGGTGGCGCCGGGGGCTTGCTTCATACGGATCACCCCCTCTTGACCTGCGAGGCGATAGGTCACGTCATAACCGATGGTGTTGACGCTGCTATCCTGCACGGTTTTGCAGCGCTGCTCGGTGGTGGTGTAGGTATCCCCCGCCTGCATATTGCCCTGCACCTGATTACCGGCATAACCCCCCGCAACAGCTCCGGCTGCGGTGGCCACCTTCTTGCCGCTGCCGCCGCCAAACTGGTGGCCGACCACGCCACCCAGCGCCGCGCCGACCACGGTGCCGAGGATCTTGTGCTCATCCTGTACCGGTTTGCGGTGGGTCACGGTGACGTTGCGACACTCCTGTCGGGGGGTCTTGATGGTCTCGGTGATCGGTTTGCTGGCGATCACCTCGGCAAAGGTGGGCTGCGGCGTAAAGAGGGAGCCGCTGGCCGCGGCCGAGAGCGCCAGGGCCGAGGCGATGCCAATACCGATACCTGCCATCATGGATCTGTTCATTTTATGGTTCTCCTGCATACCCATACGGGCTGTTCCAATCTGGCGCCATCTTGTCATAACCGGTTGGCCGGACAAGGCGAGGGGGGCGGCTCTGCGACAACTGCTGGCAAGGTCGAAAAATAGCCACCCAGAAAAAGTGTCTGGCTTTGGCGACAACGCACTGAAAGTGACCAGTTTCCGGCGCATGGCGGGCTCTGTCGGTGCGACAAGGAGCAATTCGAGTCGCATTTTGCAATGACATTCGCGTGCAGAAGGCAAGAGCGGCAAAATGCTGACGACTGTTGGTCAGGTATTTGCCATGAAAGCGGATATCTGTGGTCCGGGATCGGCGCCAACTGGTTGATAAATGGCTATAGCCCCCTTGAGCAGATGCCGATAAGAGATTACGGCAAGCATTTTGCTTTGATTAAGTGGCAGGCAAGGGTGAACGGGTCGGCAGACAACCGCGTAAGACCTGAAATGAAGATGTTCACCCGAGGTCACCGGATCAATGAGGGGGAGATATGTCAATGTTACCCAGCTGGATCACCCCGGCCATCCAGGCCAACATCATCACGGCGCAGCAGGCCGAGCGTCTGCTCTCATCCCTCTACCGGCCCCTGGCCGAGCAGGGAGAGGAACTTCCCGCGGATATCGCCGACATCAGCCTCAAACTCTACTGTTTCCGCCAGCAGGGGCGGGTACGCCACTAAGGCTGAATAAAAACACCCCGCGCCAGGCACGGGGTGTTGTCACTGATTTATCACATATGTATCACAGCGTCCGCTGACTCATCAGGCCATCATCACTTGCGCCACCAGCATCAGGGCGCCAAATCCCAACACAAAGCCCACCATGGGCAGCACGAACTTGACCCACTTGTTGAACTGGATGCCGAGCATCTGCAGAGTGACCAGCACCAGTCCGGTGGGGGCCAGGAACAGCATGGCGTATTGCCCCCAGTTGTAGGCCGACACCACGATATAGCGCGGGATCATCACGGTATCCGCCAGCGGCGCCATGATGGGCATGGAGAGCACCGCCAGCCCCGACGAGGAGGGCACAACCAGCCCCAAGAGGGTGAACACCAGCATCTGCGCCACTGCGAACACGGCGCCGTGCATGCCGGAGACCAGATCGGAGGCGTAGGCCAGAATGGTGTCCGAGATCATCCCCTGATCCAGCACCAGATTCACTCCCCGTGCCAGCCCGATGATAAGCGAGACCGCCACCAGCTCCGACGCCCCCTGGGTGAAGGCCTCGACCGCCTCTTTCTCTTTGAGGCCCGAGATAAAAATGATGATGATAGCGATGGTCAGGAAGGAGGCCGCCATCTGCGGGAACCACCAACCCGCCATGGAGACGCCCCACACCATTAGCGGGAAGGCGAGGATAAACAGGGTCAGAATGATCTTGCGGCGCAGGGTGAAGGGCACCCCTTCGTCCATAGAGCCCTCTTTGAGAAAACGGGCGCGAAAGCTCTCTCTGTCCTCATAGGTGTAGGAGAAGGCCGGGTTGGCCTTGATCTTCTTGCAGTACCAGTAGAGATAACCGATCACCACCAGAGTACCCACCAGACAGCCAACGGCGCGAAAGATCAGTCCCTCGGTAAAGGGAATGCCGGCGGCATTGGAGGCGATCACCACCGAAAAGGGATTGATGGTGGAGAAGGTGGTGCCCATGGAGGCGGCGAGGAAGATGGCCCCCACGCAGACGATGGAGTCATAGCCGAGCGCCAGAAAGATGGGCACCAGTATGGGGTAGAAGGCGACCGCCTCTTCCTCCAGTCCGCAGGTGGTGCCTCCCAGCGCCATCACCAAGCAGACCAGCGCCACAAACAGGAACTCGTTGCCCCGGGTCTTGTGTGAGAGGGCGACCAGCCCTGCACTGAAGGCACCGGTCTTGTTGATGACGCCGATCAGCCCCCCCAGCACCAGAATGAAGACGATAATATCCGCCCCCTCGATGGTGCCCTTGACCATGCTGACCGCCACGTCACCGAGCCCCTTGGGTGCCTGCTCCAACCGGGCATAGGTGCCGGGAATGGCGATGGGTTTGCGGATGGTGCCATTGGTAAATTGCTCCACTGCAATATTGATATTGAGTTTTGCCAAGGCATCCTGAGTGGCGGGTATGCGGCTAATGTCACCCTGTGGGCTATTGACCATCAGGCTTTCACTGGCCGGATTATAAGAGAGCTTGGCATAGGCGCCCGCCGGAATTATCCAGGTCAGCGCGATGGCCAGCAACATAATAAGAAACAGAATGGTAAACGCAGTGGGGAATTGTCTGCGTGGCTTGGTATTCGGCACGGCACACATAAAATGCTCCTTGATAAAGCAGGTTTGGGCTCGGCGGAATATCGGGTCGATAGGGTTTCTGCGTCATACATCTCGAATACGCAAATTCACTGTGGATTGCGTAGTGATTGGCGAGAAATCTGGCCTGATATTGAACATCCGGTAGATTGTTTCACGCTGTAACCGTAACCCGTGTGCGGCTGGATGAACATGGCGCAGTGCTCGCTTTATGGGATGGCTCACAGAATATATTTGTCGCAAGTTTTATTGCTGGTATTAAATGAGCCACATTATGCAATAACTATTTCATTTTACGGTCAACGTGACTTGCCTTAAATAAAAATCATGAAAATAGTGTGCTTCGAGATGAATGAAATGTCAGATAAGGCGTTTTTGATTCAATAATATTCAGGCATCGTCAGTTTTCGCTATTCTCCAAAAATAGCGCGTGAAAAAATTGGCACGCTTTCCCGTAATGAAATATTTGTTTGCAACGAAGTGCGGGGGCCCGTTTGACGGGAGGCCGCCCCCTCTCTAAGACGTTTTGCTAATACCTGCCGCCACAGGCGCACTGTTAGGCTGTCATCCCCATAAGAGACCAGCGACGGGCAGGATGCCCATGTCGCTTGCTGAGCTCTGAATGATCCCGGAGCAGCCCGTTGTGTGCCACCTGTGAGGAAGGAACCCGATGACAGTGCAGAACATCTATGAGCGTGACCTTGCCAAAACCGCCGCCAATTTCGAGGCCTTGACCCCCATCAGCTTTCTGGGGCGGGCGGAGCGGGTCTATCCCGACTATCCGGCGCTGATCCACGGCTCGCTGCGCCAGAGCTGGGGCGAGACCGCCCGCCGTTGTCGCCAGTTTGCCTCGGCCCTGCGGCTGCGCGGTATCGGGGAGGGGGATACCGTCTCCATCGTTGCGCCCAATATTCCGGCGATGTTTGAAGCGCACTTCGGGGTACCCATGAGCGGCGCCGTGCTCAACACCATCAATACCCGGCTCGATGCCGAGTCGATGGCCTTTATCTTCCAGCATGCCCAGAGCAAGGTGGTGCTGGTGGACAGGGAGTTCGGCCCTGTGGTGCGCAAGGCGCAGGATCTGCTGGAGAGCCAACCGCTGGTCATCGCCATCGACGATCCCCTCTACCGGGAGGGGGCGCTTGTCAGTGACCTCGACTATGAACAGTTTCTTGCCCAAGGGAACGGGGATGAGCTCGGCTGGCTGCCAGAGGATGAGTGGCAGGCCATCTCCCTTAACTACACCTCCGGCACCACCGGCAATCCCAAGGGGGTGGTCTATCACCATCGCGGTGCCCACCTCAACGCCATCAACAATGTGCTCTCCTGGGAGCTGCCCAAACACCCCGTCTATCTCTGGACGCTGCCGATGTTTCACTGCAACGGCTGGTGCTTCCCCTGGACGCTGGCGGCCACTGCCGGGGTGAGCGTCTGCCTGCGCCATGTGCAGGCTGCCGCCATTTATAACGCGCTGCTCGATCACAAGGTGAGCCACTTCTGCGCGGCCCCCATCGTGCTTAATATGCTCAACAACGCCGATCCGGCGCTCAAGCGGGGGCTGGCTCACCCCATCAAGGTGATGACCGCCGGGGCTGCGCCACCCGCCACCGTGATTGCCGGGATGGAGGCGATGGGGATCGCCGTGACCCACGTCTACGGTCTGACCGAAACCTATGGCCCCTGCGTGTTGTGCGAACCGCAAAGAAGCTGGCAAGGACAGGATGCCACCACGCTCTCTCGCCTCAAGGCGCGCCAGGGCGTTGCGTCGCCCCTGCAGGGGGAGATGCGGGTCATCAATCCGGTCAGCGGTGAGCCGGTGGCCAAAGATGGCAAAACCATGGGGGAGATAGTGCTGCGCGGCAATGTGGTGATGAAGGGTTATCTGAAAAATCCCGCGGCCAGCGTCGAGGCGATGGCGGAGGGGTGGTTTCGAAGCGGCGATCTGGCGGTATGGCACCCGGATGGGTATGTGGAGATCAAGGACAGATCCAAGGACATCATCATCTCCGGCGGCGAGAATATCTCCAGTCTGGAGGTGGAAGATGTGCTCTATCGCCATCCCGATGTGGACGAAGCGGCGGTGATCGCCATGCCCGATGAGACGTGGGGGGAGGTGCCCTGCGCCTTCGTGAAACTGAAAGAGGGGCGAGAGACCACCCAGGCCGAGCTGATTGCCTTTTGCCGCGAGCAGATGGCCCACTTCAAGGCCCCCAAGCGCATCATCTTCACCCCGCTGCCGAAGACCTCGACCGGCAAGGTGCAGAAGTTTGTGTTGCGCAAACAGCTGGGATAGCGCTCAACAAGCTCCGTGACAGCGCCAGCGTGGCCCATCAATGTGAGGGAGAACAACAGGAGAATGGAGGGTCGCAGGCCCTCCCGTCGTTTGGCTAGCCTGCCTTGCAGGCAACGCAATTGCGGCCAGTCTGTTTGGCCTGATAGAGCAGCTGATCGGCGCGGGCGTAGAGGCTCTCCATCAGCTCCCCCTCACTATTTTCCACCAGACCGGCGCTGATGGTCATGATGAGCACATCGCCATCTGGCAAGGGGAGCGGACTTTGCATCACTTGCTGGCGCAACCGTTCGGCCAGACAGGTTGCCGCTGACAGCGTGGTATTGGGCAACAAGATGGCAAATTCGTCGCCGCCGATCCGGGCCAGCACATCCTCGCTGCGCAGCACCGACAGCATCACCTTGCCCAGATGGACCAGCGCCTGATCCCCTAGCGGGTGACCGTAGCGATCATTGATGCACTTGAACTGATCCACATCCAGCACCATCAGCACCGAGCTGAGGTGGTGGCGGATGTTCAGGCTCAGGTTCTTCTCGCACATTTCGAAGAAGAAACGGCGGTTGTAGAGGCCGGTAAGGCCATCGCGCACCGACTGCTGGTGGAGTTGCTCCTTGAGCTGGTGCAGTTCGGTAATGTCAGAGGAGATGCCGATCAGGGTCGGGGTGCCATCGGCCAGCAAAAAGGGCACCTTGACCGACCAGTAGTAGTGCTGATTACCCTCGCTATCGGTCAGCGTCTCTTCCCCGGCTTGCAGCTCACCGGTTTCGAAGACCCGGTTGTCCAGCCGCCACAGCTGGCACGCGCTGGCCGCCGGGATCACCTCGTCATCGCGCCGGTTGATGATCTGCTCGGCAGGCAGACCGAGCAGGCCACACACCTTCTGATTGACGTAGAGAAAGTGGTGCAGGCTGTCTTTCATATAGATATGGGCATCGACGTTGGCGAGGACTATCTCCAGCAACTTGTGCTGTTCTGCCAAGCGCGTCTCGATCAGCTTGTGCTCGGTGATATCGGTGGAGATGCCACACAGGCCGATCAGCGTACCATCCCTGTCATACATGGGCTTCTTTACGGTCCAGTAGACTCGTTTCTCACCTGTGGGTTTGAGATAGTTGACCTCTTCCCGGGCGATGGCGATCTGCTGATCCAGCACCTGTCGATCGTTTTGCTGAATGGCGTTGGATTCCTCAAAGGAAAAAAAAGACGTGTCATCCTGGCCTTGCAGCTCATCGAGAGTACAGCCAAAGAGATCCAGCACAGCCTGATTGGCATAGGTGTAACGGCCATCCAGATCCTTGGTAAAGAGGTAAGCGCCCATCTCGTTAAAGACGGACCTGAGGTGATCCAGCTCATGCTGCAATCGGGTAGAGAAGGGTTCATCCTTCATGGGGCTGGCCATCCTTGGTCATTGTTCCGGGTCGGTTGTATACGGGGCCAATACTGTATCAACTGCTTTAAATTAAGCACTGATCCTCACATATTTCGCGATTATTTCCGCAGCTTCTGCGCCATGTCACACGGTTGTCATCGCTGGTGAGGTCAAAAGAAATCAGCTGAGTCCGTGGCTATTCTGATCTCCCTTCCCCTTATATCGGCCCGGCATCGTGGGCCATCAGCAGAGAAGTTGACCGGCACTCAAATACACCAGCCCGAGCGGCACAAAGGGCAACAAACAGGTCTTTAATCAAACTGTTTTCACTGTGTCCCTGATATCATCCCTTGCAACGCAACATGGGGAGGTAGGAGATGGCAGTGGCACCGTTTAATTGGGATGACGCAGTTCAGTGGGACGGGCCGGGGGCCATTGATGGAGTGGTGGAGGAGTTGGCCGGTGATCGGCTGGAGCGCGCCCGCTATGCCGAATTTCTGACCAACTACCTCGCCGCCGAAGGCAAGCAGCGCAACTATGTGCTTAACCTCAATGCCGAGTGGGGTGCAGGGAAAACCTGGTTTATCAAGCGCTGGTATATGGAGCTGAAAGCGCACTATCCCACCGTCTATATCGATGCCTGGCAGCAGGACTTTTCCGATGATCCCTTATTGACGGTTATTTCATCGATCATTGAACAGTTGAAAGAAGAAGCGGGTAGTCGACAGCTTTCCCCCTATCTATCGACCAAATTGGCATCATTGTTAAAAGCAACTGCGCCGATAGTGACCAAGGCTCTGTTTAAAAAAGTCTCTGGTATCAATATCGATGAAGTACAGGAGGTCATTACGGCTGATGATGCGGGGAAACTGGTTGAATCACTTTTTCAAGACACCCGTAAAAAGACAGAAGCAGTACAGTTGCTCAAACACGAAATACAGCAGTGGGTAGAGGCGATTATTGGCAAGAAAAAGAAACAGGTACCCGCATTTATCCTGATTGATGAACTGGATCGCTGTCGCCCATCTTATGCTGTAGAAATGCTGGAAACCATTAAGCATATTTTCGATATTCCCGGGGTGGTATTTGTACTGGCAACAGATACTGAGCAGTTACAGCATGCCATAAAGGTAATATATGGCGAAGGATTTCATGCATCTGCTTATCTAAGGAAAGTGCGAACAAGTATCCCACGAACAAAAAATGAAAATTTTAGTCATTTAATATCAATGGGTTACCAGTAAATGCTCTCGTGCCATATGACTTATTCGCACCTTCCCTTCCCTAAATCACGGGACATCTGCAAGGCAGACAAGCCTTTCACTGCGTTGGTGAAAATGGCAATTGCAGCGAGATACACCTTTAATGGCAGCTTGTGAAACGCAAAGATTGTGCCGCTTGTCACAGAAAACGTATGTTTGCAGTCTTTGCAGCGCCACTGATTGCGGGTGCGGATAAAGTAATGGACGTCCACCACGCCACAACAAGGACAGGTCACAGTTCCGGTATCACCCCAGCGTAAGCTTTTAAACAGTGAAAACGCTTCATCATCTGACATAGCGAACACTTTACGCACAGACAGGCTTCGGGCTTTTGCTGAGAGAAGGAAATGTTGTTTCATTTTGCGCTCAAAATGTCATGTGGTGATGACTTTATTTTATTCATCTCTACATGACATTTCAAGGCGTGCGATGACGATTTTCACAAAATAATTAGTAATGCAGTAATTACAACCATTAATTATTGCATGAATAACATTCGCCATTTATACTCCGAAGCTATGAACTATGAAGAACTCCTCAGAAATATCGGGAAATCCGGCTTAACTATCCGTGATTTTGCTGAACTTTTAGGCATGAACCGCGTGTCTATCTCTAATCTTGCAAAAAAAGAAGAAGTACCTGTGCATCTTGGGATCATTGCCGCCCTTATGGGGGAAATGGCCGAGCATGGGGTAGATTTCCGTCCAGTGATCGCAAAAATGAATATTAAGCCAAGACCAGCGAAGGGTATTGCTGCCAAAGGCGTATTTGGCGGAATGCAAAGTAAATCGATATCAGTAGTTGACGGTGACAAATGAGCCAAAATATAGTTTCTGACAGCACAGCACAGCATGATGCCTTCAATCACATCTCTGTAAAGCGAAATCGGCCCTGGAAAGGTGAAGAAGAAGTACGGATTGCATGGGTGACAGCATTGGAAGCTGCATTAGGGCTTCACTTTGATGCTGAACGTGCCAAAAAAGATTGCAGTTACAACAACGTTATTATTGAATTCAAAGCCCCTGGTTACTTCAAGTCCTCCAAAAGCAGCGCCAAGTTCAAAGAAGCTACCGATGATCGTTTACTGCCCTATATCAAGCGAGAAGCTGTAAAAGTAGGTATTCCCCCAGAAGACTTTATCGGGATAGCAATTGATGGCGAACACATTTGTTTTGCTCAAGTCCGTGACGATGCCATTGAAACTCAGCATTTAATCCCTTTTTCAGAATATGCGGTTGGCTTGGTGATGCAGGCCATTCGTTCGGAAACTCGACGGGCCGTGTCGATTGATAACTTATTGTCTGACTTCGGCCACGGCTCACGCAACGCACAATCGTTGATGCAGGCAATGGCTAATGCGCTGGCCGATGAACTGGCGGTTGTGGGTAACACCAAAATCAAAATGTTATTTGAAGAATGGAGAACGCTTTACGGACAAGTTGCCGATATGTCCGTGCTGCAAGCTGACGCCATAAGCCGAGAAATGGGCTTTACGTGGCAGGGGCAGCCAGAGCAGGCTATGTCAGGGCGGCTTTTCATCATTCACTCCTACAACTCGCTACTTATAAAGTTGCTGGCCGCTGAAATAGTCTCAGCACATGGCCTGTCCTCCATACAGCAACCTGCACAAGAAATGGCAGCTTTGTTAGATGACGCTGCGTTGCTAGACTCCCTGGCACAGAACATCGAACGCGCAGGTATATTTACACAGGCAGGGATCAACGGTTTTGTAGAGGAAGCTATTTTTAGCTGGTACTTGGATGTTGCACGGAACAAAGTTCACGCACCGTTTATTGTTCCCGCACTTCGCGGCATTTTGTCCGCACTATCACTGTACCGGACGGACAAGTTAAGTCATACCCGTGACGTTTTGCGTGATCTCTATCAAGGCTTGGTTCCTGGTAAACTGCGTCAAAGCCTAGGTGAGTTCTATACACCAGATTGGCTGGTTGATTTTGCGGTTGAAAACGCACAGAACGGTACGTGGCTGAATAAGCGGGTACTTGATCCAACCTGTGGCTCTGGCGCATTTTTGTTAGGGAAGGTGCGAACAAGTCCCTGATGTGAGATCATGAGTCCCACTTGGCATCAGGGATAAGGTTCAGCATGAGTCAC
>NZ_MQSY01000013.1:0-15406 GCF_001921245.1 Aeromonas sp. YN13HZO-058
ACGGGAGGGGCGTGAATATCAAAGCGTGTTTGCATGAGGCGCTGGGGCGCCCCATGCAACACGTAATTGGGACATAGCCTTCAATTACGGAGAAATAAGGATGAAACTGAGCTTGATCAGTGCTCTGGTGCTTGGCGCTCTACCCGTCAGAAAGTACTGCCATGGTCAAGGGAGCCGACGTCAGCTGGCTCACCCAGATGGAGCAGTCCGGCTGCAGGTTTTACAACGACAGTGGCAAGCAGCAGGATCTGTTGCTCACCCTGAAGCAGCACGGCATCAACGCCATACGGCTGCGAGTCTGGGTCAATCCGGCCGGAGGCTGGAATGGCCTCAACGATGTGATTGCCAAAGCCAAACGGGCCAAGGCCGCGGGCTTCGATATCATGATCGATTTTCACTACAGCGACAGCTGGGCCGACCCGGGTAAGCAGACCAAACCCGCCGCTTGGCAGAGCTATACATTCGAACAGTTGATGTCCAACGTCTACTGGCATACCTACAACTCGATCGTCGCCCTGAAGCAAGCCGGCATCACGCCAACGTGGGTACAAGTTGGCAACGAGACCAATAATGGCATGCTATGGGATGACGGCAAGGCATCGGCCAACATGCGCAATTTTGCCTGGCTGATCAACAGTGGTTATGACGCCGTCAAGGCAGTCAACACATCGACCAAGGTGATAGTCCATCTCGCCAACTGCGAGAACAATGCTCTTTACCGCTGGATGTTTGACGGACTCAAGGCCAATGGCGCCAAGTGGGATGTGATCGGCGCATCCATCTACCCCACCCAGACCGACAATGGCGACTGGTTCACCATGAACAACCGCTGCTATGACAACCTTGCCGATATGGTCAGCCGCCATGGCAAAGAGGTGATGATAGTGGAGGTGGGCATGCCCTGGGATGATCCGAAAAACAGCTACGATACCCTGGTCGATCTGCTCAACAAGATGAAGTGGATCCCGGACAACAAGGGATTGGGTGTCTTCTACTGGGAACCCCAAAGCCATAACGGTTGGCAAAATTACTCGCTCGGCCTGATGGACCAAGGTGGCAAACCCACCTATGCCATGGATGCTTTCCTGCAAAACTGATCGCAACATCACCATTGATAGCAGGGGGATCTGTTGGTATCCCCCTGCCCGCCAAACAAGCCTTACTCTTTTTTCGTCACCGATCTCACCGCCAAAGCCAAGGATCTGAGCGCCGGCAAGGCTCGGCCATCGGCATCAAACAGGGTCACGTTATCCCACTCATTCCCGGCCCCCTGCTTCCAACCAGCCCCATCCACCGCAATGAACTCGGGCTCCCAGTAAAAGAAACCCAACCCTCGCCCCTGCGGTACACCATGGATCTCGCGCAGCAACTGCCACAGAAAATCACGCTGCCCTACCGGGGTCATCGGATAGCTCTCCGGCCCGGTATGGGTGTAGATGTTTGGCTGCGGATCCCCGTTGCCCCGTGTCCAGGGATACGCCGTTTCAACCACGATCACAGGACGGGAAAACCGGTTAGTCAAATCAGCCATGTTGTGGGCCAGATCCCCCATGGCGCCATGCCACACCGGGTAGTAAGAGAGTCCAATCACATCGAAGGGAACCTTGCGGGCAATGATCTCTTCGAACCAGTGACGACAACGTGCGTTATCCCCACCGGCATCCAGATGCAGCATGACTTGGGTCGAGGGTGATACTGCCTTGATGGCGCGAGCCCCTGCACCAAGAAACAGAGCCAGATTATCCCAGTGAGGCACACGCCCCAGCGGCCACAGCATGCCATTTGAGATCTCATTGCCCACCTGAACCCAGGCTGGCGTGATCCCCTCCCCCTGCAAACGGCTCATCAGCTGGTGAGTAAATTGATAGAGCCGCTCGCTGACCACAGCCACCCTGTCCAACCCATAGGCGATCTCCTTGCCCGGAACAAAAAAGGGAGCCAACGGCTCCCTGATTGTTCAACTTGTGTGGTGCTTACCACCAGGCTTCGGCCTGTACACCGAAGTTCCAGGTGTTGTCATCCTCACCCCCATTGAATGACTCGCCTTCACCATCTTTCAGGTAGCTGGCAAACACACGGATCTCTGGGCGGGCAAACATGCTAGGGCCGGCAGACCAGGCCTGCGCCAGGGTGTATTTCTGACCACTGGACTTCTCTTCAAAACCACTGGTCCAGGTTTTGGTGCTTTCATATGTACCGGCTTCAACCAACGTCTTCATGATATCAGTCCAGGCATAACCGCCACGAGCAACCGCGCTGAACAGTTCGGTGTTGTCATGAAAAGCCTCGAGTTTCTCGCCCTTACCATAAGTGAAGACATGGTTCACACTGAATTTCTCTCCCATGGGAATGTCACCGGTCAGGATCACTCGGTATCCCTTGGCATCATCAGTCAGATGCCAAACATCATACCAACCGCCCCCTTGAGAGATCATATTCTGGGCCAAGCCCTTGTCTGCATACTGCAGCACCAGCTTCTCGTTGATGCCGCTGCCAGCAAAATATTGGCTCATTTCTGCCGTCAGCATGACACCATTCTTGGGATCATAGAGGTTGCCAACCTTCTTTTGCTCATCGGTCGGATTGGGCATGGCATAGCTGATACCTGTCTCAGTCCAAGCCCCTTCCCAGGGTGCCCAGCCGGCATAACGCAGATCCAGGAAGTTGACGTTCAAGTCATTGTTAACGATATCGTTGTTGATGTCGTTGCCATCAGAGCGGATCCAGGCCAGTGAGAATGCCCCAGGACCTGCTTTGAGGTTTTCAATACCGGCACCAGCACCCGAGATATTCCAGTATTTGGTATCGATGATATGAAGATCATGACGCTGATAGAAGCGCTTACCAGCCCAGACCACCGCATCGGGGGCAGCAGAAATCAGCCCCTTGGCCTTCACATTGAATTGACGCAGCGCAAATGTCGCATCTTCACTGCACTGCTTTTTATCGAAGTCACAGACAGTTGCCGTGCTTTCATAATCATTGGAACCATCGCTCTGCATGCTGAACATGCTGTCGACATAGAAAGTTTTGCCATCCTTGTTGTAAACCTCCTGACCAATACCAACTTCGGTATAGGTATCACTTTCGTTACCCAGGCGTCCGACAACGTTCTGTTTACCGGTTTGCATATCCCCATCTTGGGACACACCTACGCCGGATCGAAAATAACCAGAAAAATCAACAGCATTAGAGCTAAATGCTGTCATGGACAGAGCCAGGGCAACGGATGTAGTCAGTAGTTTCACTTTCATAGTCATTCCTTTATTCCACTGTTGCATTGTTATCTTGATGAACGCTCACCAATCCAGAGGGAAAGCGCTTTCACTGGTCGAGATGGATTATAGAAAGATTCAAGCAAAAACTGACATGACGCAACTCACATAATTGTAATCATTACATCAATTAAGTTTTTTGTCATTAACACACAATAACAAATATAACGTAAGCCATTGAATTTAATGCAATTAAATAAATGACGCACCAGTGTTATCGATTACACCAATTGTGAATTCAGGAGCTCAACAACAATGAGGACATACAAAGATTGCAGCGGGTCTATCAAAAATGTGAGCAGCATCACCTGGTGTAAGACATGGTTTCATCTATTCCAGAATGAATGATGACGCTGTGGGCTCTGGACAGCCATACGCAGCAGCAACAAGAGGAGGAGGATACAGACAAGGAAGAGACAAAAAGGCAAGGCACCTTGACGGCCTTGCCTGATGATTTATTGATAGCGTGGGATCAGGGGAATATCAGTCAATACTCCGGACCGAATGACGGCGAACCAAAGTAGGGCTGAACATATGAGTCGTCTGGGGCAGGGGCCCCCCTTTTGCCAAGGCGATCGCCAGCTCGGCAGCCTGGGTGGCCATGGCGATGATGGGATAACGCACCGTCGTCAAGCGAGGGCGCAAGTAACGAGAGATCAGGACATCATCAAACCCCACCAGTGATAGCTCCTGTGGCACCTCGATACCATTGTCACTCAGCACGGACAAGGCCCCGGCTGCCATTGAGTCGTTATAGCAGACCACTGCCGTCATATGCTGGCCTCGGCTAAGCAGCTCAGTCATCGCCGCCTCACCGCCCAGTTCATCCGGACTGCCACGGGAGATCAGGCGCTCATCGACGGCTATCTCATGCTCTTGCAACGCATCAAGGTAACCCTGCAAGCGATCTTGTGAATCAGAGATCTGATGATTGGAGCAGAGAAACCCTATCTTCTTGTGCCCTTCCTGGATCAGATGACGGGTTGCCAACCAGGAGCCATAACGATCGTCCAGCGCCACACAGCGGGACTCGTACCCGGGAACGATGCGATTGATCAGCACCATGCCTGGGACATAACTCATCATCTGGATCAACTCTTCATCCGGCAGCATTTTGGCGTGTACAACCAGCCCCGAACAGCGATGGCCCATTAACTGCTCTATCACATGCTTTTCTTTGACGGCATCGTGATAGCCATTCCCGATGAGCAGGAAGTTGCCCGTCGACTGAGCCACTTGTTCTACGGCTTTCACCATGGTGCCGAAGAAGGGGTCAGACACATCTGCAACAACCAGCCCCAGTGTCTCATTGCTTTGATGGGCCAACGCCCGCGCATTGGCGTTAGGATGGTAGTTAAGTTCATTCATTGCCTTGAAGACAGCATCACGAGATGCCTGACTCGCTTTGGGAGAATTATTGATGACACGTGAGACTGTGGCGACAGATACGCCAGACAGGAGTGCTACATCTTTGATTGTTGCCATGGATTAGCGTTTCCGGTGAACGGTACAAATAAAAACCATTATTTCATGGGTCCAAGATACTACCGGCATTTCCCATGCCTGACACGGCTTTCATCTAAAAAGCGAGAGCATCCTATCAATATATGTCAGCGCCAGTGTAACGCACTTACATTCACAACATCCCGATAAGCCAGCATCCTGAAGGCCATCTGTGACAAAAATCACATTAAATGCACTGTCATCTTCCTTCTCTTCCCCGGCAAGAGCACAATAAGGGAAAACGGTTACACAACAAGATTACCAATAGGAATACGCATCAAGGAGCGCCACATGTTGAAAATCCTTGTCACCGGTGGAACTGGTTACATAGGAAGTCATACCTGTCTGCAGCTTATCGCTGCAGGTATGACCCCCATACTGTTAGATAACCTCGCCAACAGCAAAGAAAGCGTTCTCGAACGTATCCAAACCCTCAGCGGGCAGCGCCCAGTCCTTTATCGGGGGGATGTGCGTGATGCCAGCTTGCTGGATCGGGTGTTCGCGGAACAGCAGATAGATGCCGTGATCCACTTCGCCGGGCTCAAGGCGGTTGGGGAGTCAGTGCAAAAACCACTTGAATACTATGACAATAATGTCAGCGGCACCCTGGTTTTGTTACAGGCGATGCAGCGTGCCGACGTCAAAACCTTGTTGTTCAGCTCATCGGCCACCGTCTACGGCGAGCCGGAGACCATGCCTATCCGTGAAGAGAGCCCAACCCTGCAAGCCACCAATCCTTATGGCCAGAGCAAGCTGATGGTTGAGCGCCTCATCAAGGACTTTGCCAATGCGGCGCCCGACTGGTCATTGACCCTGCTGCGCTATTTCAATCCGGTGGGTGCTCACCCCAGTGGCTTGATGGGTGAGGATCCGCAAGG
The DNA here is from genome assembly GCF_001921245.1 of Aeromonas sp. YN13HZO-058. NCBI lineage: Bacteria > Pseudomonadati > Pseudomonadota > Gammaproteobacteria > Aeromonadales > Aeromonadaceae > Aeromonas > Aeromonas sp. YN13HZO-058. The sequence goes on from NZ_MQSY01000013.1 coordinate 5,657, forward strand.
GATCCCCAACAATCTGATGCCCTATATTGCCCAGGTGGCGGTAGGACGCCGTGACAAACTCGCCATTTTTGGGGATGACTATCCCACCCCGGATGGCACTGGCGTGCGCGATTACATTCATGTGATGGATCTGGCCGATGGTCACGTGGCAGCCTTGCAGACCCAGTTTGGACAGGCGGGTGTTCATGTCTACAACCTGGGGACAGGACATGGCTACAGCGTGCTCGACATACATGCCGCCTTTTCCCGTGCCTGTGGCCGTGACCTGCCTTATGACATCGTGCCACGGCGCGCGGGGGATATCGCCCAATGCTGGGCAGATCCCAGCCGGGCCCTCACCGAACTGGGCTGGCAAGCTCATCGCACCCTTGATGACATGACCGCCGATACCTGGCGCTGGCAATCACAAAACCCGAACGGCTATCCGACCCTATGAGTAGCCAGCACGAGGAACATTTATCCATGCAATTTGAACCAACCGATCACCCGCATCGTCGTTATAACCCGCTGATCCAGCAGTGGATTCTCGTCTCACCCCACAGGGCGAAACGCCCTTGGCAGGGTCAGCAGGATGAGCCGGACCGCACTCAGCGGGCCCCCCACGATCCCGACTGTTTCCTCTGCGCAGGCAATACCCGAGTCACCGGTGACAAGAATCCGGATTATCAGGAGACCTTCGTCTTTACCAACGACTTTGCCGCCCTGATGACAGACACGCCGGCAGCACCGTCCAGTGACGATCCCCTGTTCCAGCTGGAGAGTGCCCGTGGTACCAGCCGGGTGATCTGCTTCTCACCGGATCACAGCAAGACACTGCCCGAGCTGTCGCTCCCGGCCCTCACCGCCGTGGTCAATACCTGGTGCGAGCAGACCGCAGAGCTGGGACGTGATTATCCCTGGATCCAGGTCTTCGAAAACAAGGGCAGCATGATGGGTTGCTCCAATCCACATCCCCACGGACAGATCTGGGCCAACGGCTTCTTACCCAACGAAGCCGTGAAAGAAGACAACGCCCAGCGGGAATACCTTGCCAAACATGGCCGCGCCATGTTGCTCGACTATGTCGAGCGCGAGCGCGCTGATGGCCGTCGCATTGTGGTTGAAACGGAGCACTGGTTGGCTGTCGTGCCCTATTGGGCCGCCTGGCCGTTCGAAACCTTGCTGCTGCCCAAGTTTTCGGTGGCGCGCCTTCCCGCACTGAACCCGCAACAGCGAGCAGATCTGGCGATCGCAATCAAGAAACTGACCAGCCGTTATGACAACTTGTTCCAGTGCTCTTTTCCCTATTCCATGGGTTGGCATGGCGCCCCCTTCAATGGCGAAGAGAACGACCACTGGCAGTTGCACGCCCACTTCTACCCGCCCCTGCTGCGCTCTGCGAGCGTGCGCAAGTTCATGGTCGGTTATGAAATGCTGGCAGAAACACAGCGTGATCTGACGGCAGAGCAAGCGGCCGAACGACTGCGGGCCGTCAGTGATGTCCATTTTCGTGAACAGGTTTGAGGTTAAGTTATGAGTATTGAATCACCACGCAGCGTGACTGATACCACGTTTTACACCCAATACGGTTACCATCCGACCCTCGCCATCCAGGCACCAGGTCGCGTCAATCTGATAGGTGAACACACGGATTACAACGACGGTTTCGTACTCCCCTGTGCCATTAACTACCAGACAGTGATCAGTGCGGCTCCCCGCCAGGACAGCTTGGTGCGAGTCATCGCCGCTGACTACAACAATCAGCAGGATGAGTTTGATTTGAGCCATCCCATAGTGTCGCGCCCTGAATATTTGTGGGCCAACTATGTGCGGGGAGTCATCAAGTATCTGTTGCTGCGGGGCTGCAAGCTGACCGGTGCCGATCTGGTGCTCAGTGGCAATGTTCCACAGGGTGCTGGCCTGAGTTCCTCCGCCTCTCTGGAAGTGGCAGTCGGGCAGGTATTCAAGGAGATGAATCACCTCGATATCAGTCAAACCGATATCGCTCTTAATGGGCAAATGGCAGAGAACATGTTCGTCGGCTGCAACTGCGGCATCATGGATCAGTTCATCTCGGCTCTGGGTCAGCAGGATCACGCCCTGCTGATCGACTGCCGCAGCCTGGAGACTCGCCCTGTGCGTATTCCGGCTGGCATCGATGTTGTCATCATCAACTCCAATGTTCGGCGCGGACTGGTCGACAGCGAATACAATACCCGCCGGGCACAATGTGAAGAGGCGGCCCGCCATTTTGGCGTCAAGGCGCTGCGCGATCTGACCATGACGCAGTTTGCCTCTCGAGCCGATGAGCTGGATCCCGTCGTCGCCCGCCGCGCACGGCATGTCATTTCCGAGAATGAACGGACCCTGGCCGCCGCCGATGCTCTGGCCAATCAAGACATGATCATGATGGCGGAGCTGATGGCGCACTCCCATGCATCGATGCGGGATGATTTTGCCATTACCGTGCCAGCCATTGATGCATTGGTCGACATCATCAAGGAGATCATCGGCAGTCGCGGTGGTGTCAGAATGACGGGGGGGGGCTTCGGTGGTTGCGTTGTGGCACTGGTGCCACATTCACTGACCTCGATAGTTTGCGAACAAGTCTATGCCCGCTATCCACAGGTCAGCGGGTTGCAACCCAGCATTTATATCAGCAAACCGTCGGCAGGAGCTGGCCCTATCTGATTACTCACTGCTGCATCAAGGTCATAATCAGCGTAAGTAAAGAGCTCGGGATATGTCCTATATGGTCATATTTCCCCCCAAGCTCATATTAGGAAGAGCTCGTTTATAGCCTATTTTGTCCGATTTAAAATAACCTCAGTCTGATATTATCAAGGGGCAAAAGACACATATCACCCTGAACCGGCTTGGGAGCGCCATAGTGGCCTCCCAAGTTATCAGCCCTGAATAGCATTAGTCTGTCATCGGTGTGTCCCGCAAGCCATTAGACGCCAGTCGCGTTACCAGCTTATCAACCACCTCCCGCACCAACTCTCTATCTCCATGTATCGAGTTTGGTCAACTGTGAGTTGAGCACAATGCCTTGTTCGGTGGAGCGGTGACTGGTCTCACGCAGGCAGTTCTGACGTCTAACCACCAAACTCGCGCGTTGCAGCCAAGACTGTCGTTGAGCAGATACGCCAGGATTCACGAACAGCACAGGGATGAAAGCTTGGTTACGTTCGGCAGAACGTCACAGCTGTCCACAAGAGTGCTATCGAGGAGTAAGACAACCAATACCTAATGGCATACTGGATGGCATACCAGAAAAAGAAACAAATGAAAAAACCCAGCCTGTTCAACAGGCTGGGCTTGAGATATGGCGGAGAAACAGGGATTCGAACCCTGGGTGGCATTGCTGCCACAATTGATTTCGAGTCAATCCCGTTCGGCCACTCCGGCATCTCTCCGTGGGGAGAGAGTTTTACCCAAGCTGAACCGCGGATGCAATAAAAATTTGTTATATATCAAATGGCTGAATCAGATATCTGGGAGCAGGCTCACAATGTGGCATCGGCTGCTCACAGTGACAGGAGGCTTGGAATAGACAAGTTCGCGCTTCCCATACGCCGGTCGTGCGTTCTCATTAAACGGTGATCATCGCTAACCGCGTTCAGGGTGTCTTGCCTCACATAGATGCCTTGCATCGACCCCAGTCGTCAAGTCGCAAGTCGTCAAGCATCCACCCGACGCAGGGCCCGATCACATACCGAGCCATGCTCCCTGTCGTGATACTCGCACACCACCATGTTGCGCCGTTCTCCCGCTTGGCGGTCAAACATAGGGGAGAGGCCGATTTTGGCCAGTTTCCTATGTATCCCCAAACCATTGAGGGGGCGCGGCAAGCTGGTAATCATGGGCTGATTGAGGAACAATCGCGCCATCCTGGCGGCACTGTAGATGATGCGCCGCCCCGATTGAACTGATGGATCTCCCTATGCGATTGCCGAAACTCATGCCCCTCTCCTTAGCGCCCACACTTGCCCTGCTGCTGGCTGCGGCCCTGCTCTGCGCCGCGCCCGTACAGGCCAAGCGCTACCCGCTGCCGCCTGCCGAAAGCCGCCTCATTGGCGAGCTGGAGGATTACATCATCCAGCAGGATGAGCATCTGGAGCTGGTTGGCAAACATACCCAGATTGGTTTTTTGGCGCTGCTTGAGGCAAATCCCGGTGTAGACCCCTATTTACCCAAGCCGGGCACCCGCTTGACACTGCCCACCCAGATGCTGCTGCCCGATGTGCCGCGCGAGGGGATCGTCATCAATCTGCCGGAGCTGCGTCTCTACTACTTCCCCAAAGGCAAGAGCGAGGTGATTGTGCTGCCTATCGGGATTGGTGACATCGGCCGCGAAACGCCGGAGATGACCACTACCGTCATCGAGAAGAATCCCGACCCGACTTGGGTGCCCGGCCCCATGGTGCGCAAATCCTGGCTGGAGCAAAAAGGGATCACCCTGCCTGCCGTGGTGCCCCCCGGCCCGGACAACCCCCTCGGCAAGTTCGCCATGCGTCTTGGCTATGGCAAGCGCGACTACCTGATCCACGGCACCAACAAGGATTTTGGCGTTGGCCTGCGGGTGAGTGCTGGCTGCATCCGGCTGCGACCGGACGATATCGAGGCCCTGTTCAAGATTGTGCCGATCGGCACGCCGGTGCGGGTCATCAACCAGCCGGTCAAGGTGGCCATAGAGCCGGATGGTCGCCGCTGGCTGGAGGTACACTCCCCGCTCTCCCGCACCGAAGAGGAGCTTGAAAATGGCGCCCCGCTGGTGCTGTCACCGGCCATAGAGAGCTTTATCAGGGCACCTGACGTGATGCAGGATGAGGTGACTGCAGCGCTGGAGAGCAAAAATGGCCTGCCACGCCCCATCAGCAGTTAACTCATCAGCACCTGCACCATACCGGAGTTGCCTTACGTCATGAAATACCTGCCTCTCATGCTCATGGTGGTCTGCCACCCCCTGTGGGCAAAAGACATTCTCTGGATGAACAACGGCGATCGCCTGACCGGCACCATTGAAGAGGTCGGCGATGAGTCGGTGCGTATCGCCCTGCCCTATACCGGCGCAGTGACCGTCCAGCGGGATGCCATCAAACGCTGGCGTCTGGAGAAGCAGGATAAACCCAAGGCAACCGCCAAAGGGGGGATCACCCTGTTCAAGGATGAGCAGAATGAGCGCAACGCCTGGCTCTGGAGCGGCAGCGGCGATCTCAACGTCAAACTCAAGCACAAGGATAAACGCACCAACAACGTCAACTTCAAGGGAGTGACCGAACTGGCCAATCTGGATTGGCGTTACAGCCTCTCCGGGGAATATACCTACGAAACATCCGACAGCGTCACCGATAGCCACGACTACAAGCTGAACCCGACCCTTGACTACTTCTTTGACCAGCACTGGTTTTTACGCAACTCGCTCGAAGCGGAGTATGACATGCTGGCTGACAACTACCTCAAGCTGAACGTTGGCTCGGGGCCTGGTTATCGCTTCTGGAATGACAAGCACAAACGGCTGGAACTGAGTTCACAGGGCGGCATTCAGCGCGCCTACTTTCGCAGTGACAGCTGGCCAGGACTGGTCTTTTTCGATTCCAGGATCATCAGCTACCCCATCGGTAGCCTGAGCTGGGACTACCGCCAACCACTGTCATTCTGGCAACAGCGATTGGAGTTGTTCAGTAAAGGCACCTACCTGAAGTACCTGTCGCAACCTTCCCCTTACCTCACACTGGATCAGGACATCACCGGCAGCATCGGCCTGCGCTACTACTTTAACGATCATCTGCGTCTCTCCTGGTCGAGCGAGATGGAGTGGCAAAATGGCGCCCTGCACTATCCCGGGGTGGATGCCGAAATATCTGATCGCGAATGGCGCCACTTGCTTAGTTTGGGGGCAAGCTTTTGAGTCGCAAGCAGATCAACAAGAGGAGCCAATTTGGCTCCTCTTTCGATTGCAGTAATAGCGATGTGAGTGATGCAAACTCACGACTCGTCGACATCACACTCAGATCAATCCCCAGGCGGCAATCTGGTAGATCCACACCATCGCCAGCAGGGTACCGACCAACCCCATGATGACGCCGATCCGCACCATCTGGTGGCTCTCCACCAGACCGGTGGCGTGGGCCAGCGCATTGGGCGGGGTACTGATGGGCAGCGACATCCCGAGCGAGACCGAGATAGTGACCGCTAGGATCAGGGTGTGGCTGCCGCCCCACTCGGCCAGCTCCGGCATGCTGACCGCCAGCGCTGCCACCAGTGGCAACAACAGATTGGCGGTCGCGGTGTTGGACATGAAGTTGGCCATCACCACAGCCAGCAGACAGGCCCCGACCAGCACCGCCAACGTGGAGTACTCGTGGAACGGAATGTGGGTAATGAGCCGCTCGGCCAACCCGGAGTCCTCCAGCGCCAGCCCCAGCGCGATACCGCCCGATACCAGCCAGAGCACATCGAGGGAGATCTTGTGCAGATCGTCCTTGGTGATGATGCCGGTGGTCAGGAACACCGCCACCGGGATCATGGCGACCACGTAGGAGCTCATGCCGTGCAGATCCCCCAGCAGCCAGAGCACGATTGTGGTGATGAAGGTGAGGTAGACCACCCAGGCGCGAGGGGTTTGCATAAAACGCCCCTCAATCTTGAGATCCATCCGCTTGAGGGTGCTCGGGAAGAAGCGCCCCAGCAGGAACCAGCCGAGCAGCAACAGCAGTACCACGAAGGGCACCGCAAATCCCATCCACTGCCCGAACGAGATGGCATGCTCACCGGTCAGGTATTTGAGGGCCACCGCGTTGGGCGGGGTGCCGATGGGGGTGCCGATCCCGCCGAGGTTGGCCGCCAGCGGAATCGCCAGCACGAAGCCGATTTTGGCCGGGTCCTTGTCGGGAAACGCCGCCAGTACCGGGGTGAGGATGGCCAACATCATGGCGGTGGTGGCGGTATTGCTCATGAACATGGAGAAGGTGGCGGTGATCAGCATCAGCCCCAGCATGACGATCCGGGGATCCTGACCGAACGGGCGCAGCAGCACCCGTGCCAGATTGACGTCCAGATGGTACTTGGTCGCCGCAATGGCGAGGAAAAAACCACCGAGAAACAGCATGATAACCGGCGAAGCAAAGGTCGCCATCACCTCGGTCGACTTGAGCAACTCACCAAAGCCCGGCTCTGCCTTGTCGGCGGTCATGAACCAGATCCCCTTGTCCGAGAGCAGCAGCAGCTCCAGCACGATGATCAACACTGAGGTGGCGAAGATGGGGATGGGCTCCAGGATCCAGCAGAGGGCTGCCAGCACGAAAATGGCCACGACTCGCTGCTCGACCACCGTGATCCCCTCCAGCGGGATCCAGTGGGTCGGGATCAGCAGGATGGCGAGGCTCAGCAGTAGCGGCAGAATAATCTTGTGATTGATGGGCACTATTGTCTCCAGGATCGGGAGTAAGAAGCCAATAGTGGCATAACATTCTATCGCCTCACGCAGCTATCTCGCCAAAATGAGAGCTGGCTAACTGCAGCCACTCCGGTTTTGTGAGTCATATCAAGCTGGAGTCGGCGCGCCATGGCTGACGCCTCAACACTTGCAACAAACAGGCAAAAAAACGGGCCCGCTGTTCGTTGAACACGACAGCGGGCCCGTTTCACCATTTATGCCGATGAGGCGGCTCAGAAGTAGATGCGGGTCACCGACTCGATGACGCAACCCGGGCGACGGATCCCTTCGATCTCCACCTTGATCTCTTTGAGCAACTCCAGCCCGCCCTTGATGGGGGTGACCCGGGCCAGCTTGGTGCGGGCGCGGATGTTGCTGTCCACCTTGATGGGGTACGGGAAACGCACCTGATCCAGCCCGAAGTTCACCACCATGCGGGCGGTCGGGAACTCGGGGGTGGCCTCATCGACCGAGCCGGTCAACTGCGGCAGCAGCGCCAGGGTCAGGAAGCCGTGAGCGATGGTGGTCTTGAAGGGCGACTCGGCGGCCGCACGCTCCGGATTGGTGTGGATCCACTGATGATCCCCGGTCACCGCCGCAAATTGATCGATCATCTGCTGACTGACATGGAGCCATTCGCCCACGTGGGTCTCTTCACCGATGCGGGCCTGCAGGGTGGCATAGAGCTCGGCAGCCTCGGCCCCCAGCTCCACAGCGGGCTCCTGAGCCACGACGGGGCGACCGTTGGCCACCTGTGCCACAGTTGCTGCATCCTGTTGCTGTTCGTCCTGAGACTCGGCTTGCAAGTCCAGCACTCGTCCCAGCAAAGGATGAAGATGTGCCTTTTGCTGAAACTCACGCCAGTAGTCGCGGATCGCCGGAGAGAGCCAATCCTTGAGCTCAAAGGGGTGCTGCGCCAGAATTTCGCGCTTGCGCTTCAGAAAATCGACAACTTTCATCTACCGATCCCTATTTGATTCAATGCCTGTAAAGAGGTCTAACCAGTCCTATTTTATTAAAGTTTCAGCTGTAAGTGCAAAAAAATCTCGGCGTACACCTGTACCAAGGCGGAAGTCACTACTTACACCATGCAAACCAGCACGATCTACCAATGAGAAAAACGATTACCAGAGATGTGGCCAGCAGGGGGAAATTCACCGTGTTCATCATGACACAAGGCCCTCGTCGGGCCCTGTGATGGGGGTTCAGCGCGCGCTCGACCAGCCGCTACGCAATCCCTCTTCATCCAGGAAGGACCAGGCGAGGATCCGGCTCACCTTGTTGCCCTGCGCCATGTCGATCACCCGCACCTGACGGGCTTCCACCCGGCTCAGCGCCTTTTTCGCCCCCGGCAGGTTCTCTTTTTTCGACACCAGCGAGCTGAACCAGAGGCACTGGCTGGCAAACTCCTTGCTCTGGGCGATCATGTTGGCCAGAAACGCCGCCTCGCCCCCTTCGCACCACAGCTCAGCCTTCTGGCCGCCGAAGTTGAGCACGGGCGCCCCTGTCACCTCCTTGCCCAGATTGCGCAGCTTGCGCTCCGTCCCCTTGCTCGCCTCTTCCAGCGACGCATGGAACGGCGGATTGCACAGCGTCAGGGCAAAGCGCTCCTTCGGCCCTATGATGCCGCGAAACACATGATTGGGGTTGCCCTGCAGGCGGCACTCAATCTGGTTGCCGAGCCCGTTGCTCCTGGCCAGCAGGGTGGCCGCCTTGACCGAGACCGGATCGATATCCGATCCGACAAAACGCCAGCCATATTCGCGGCAGCCGAGCAGCGGATAGATGCAGTTTGCCCCCACCCCGATATCCAGCACCCTCACCCCCTTGCCGGTAGGGAGCTGGCCTGCGCTCTCGGCCAGCAGGTCGGCCGCCCAGTGCAGGTAGTCCACCCGTCCCGGGATGGGCGGGCAGAGGTAACCGGCGGGCAAGTCCCAGTGGGCAATCCCGTAGTGATGGGCCAGCAGGGCGCGATTGAGGGTCTTCACTGCATCGGGATTGGCAAAATCGATGGTGCGGATGCCGTAGTCATTGATAAAGACGTGGGCAGCCAACTCGGGAGTTCGCAGGCAGAGCGCCTCAAAGTCGTAACCCGCCTGATGGCGATTACGGGAGTGAAGTCCGGATTTGCGGTCGCCCGACTTGGGGCCACCGGCTGATGGGGTGCGGGGTTTCATGCTGAGCCTGCCGAAGAAAACGGGCCCACACTATAGTGATTTGACTCGGGAAAGTCTAAACGACGGCAATAAAAAAGGCTATGTCCCAATTACGTGTTGCATGGGGCGCCCCAGCGCCTCATGCAAACACGCTTTGATATTCACGCCCCTCCC
>NZ_MQSY01000040.1:0-17306 GCF_001921245.1 Aeromonas sp. YN13HZO-058
ATCCGAAACCAATCAACAGGTTTCGGATTTTTACACATCAGCAGGATCGGTCAATGGATCCTTAACTGATCGGCATTAACCCGAGGGTGCTTTTTTACTATCTGAATGGCTTGCCTATCAGGCAGCGGCTTTCAGCTGTACGGCGGCGGCTTTCTTGTGATCGCCGATCGGCATCACGGTGCGGCCGAACTGCTCGTTGATCACGGTGGCCATGGCCAGGTAGATGGCGCTGGCGCCACAGATGATGCCTTCGAAACCGGCGATGGTGCCGATCAGGGTGCTGCCGGTGAAGTCACGGGCGGCCAGCAGGAAGAACAGCACGGTCAGGGAGGCGAACACGAACTGCTTGGCACGCGGGTAGTTAACAGTACCGACCAGCATGAACAGGGTGAAAACACCCCACAGCAGCAGGTACCAGCCCATGTAGGCGTGCGGGGTGGCTTCGGCCAGACCCATGGTCGGCATCACCAGCAGGAACACCAGGCTCAACCAGAAGAAACCGTAGGAGATAAAGGCGGTCACACCGAAGGTGTTGCCACGCTTGTACTCCATGATACCCGCGACGATCTGGGCCATACCGCCGTAGCACAGGCCCATGGCCAGGATCATGGCGCTGATGGGGAAGAAACCTGCGTTATGGATGTTCAGCAGGATGGTGGTCATACCGAAACCCATCAGACCCAGAGGGGCAGGGTTGGCCAATTTTTCGCTCACGTGGCGTTCTCCAAAAATAGAGGTGGGGGGTTAACAAAAGACGCGCGATTTTAGGCAGGCTGTGGCGCGCCCGCAAGGGGGCAAGGGGGATAAATCGTAAAAAAACTACGTAATTATTTGCATGAGAGGCTAAATGCTCACCAAGGCAGGCTGTTTGGTGAGCAAAAGGTGTCAAAATAGTTGAGGGGTTGTATTTTTATTACGCTTTTTACGCAGTGCGGTGGCGTTACTGATCCAGCGTCAGGATCACTTTGGCTTCCTTGTCCTCTTCCTTGACCTGGCTGTCGAGCACGAATAGCCGCTCCGGGGTGATCCCCTGGCGGTCGACCAGAAACTCCTTGGTATTTTGCGCCCGGCGCATGGCGAGATTGCGCAGGGATTTGGCGGTGATGAGCTGCTGATCCCGCAGCAGGATCACCGCCTGGGCCCGCAGTGCCGCGCTCTCTTCATCCAGATGGAGCCGATCGGCCAGATCTTCCAGATCTTCGCCAAAGCGCTCTTCGTAGGCCAGGGCCAGCGCCTCTTGCAGGGCGGGGTCCTGTTCCAGCAGGTCGAGATCCGCCTGATTGCCGGTCAGTTTGGCCAGTACCCGCTCCAGCTTTTGCCGTTGCAGGATGGGGCGCTCCTCGTTGAAGTTGACCTTGCCGCGGATGTTCATGCTGAGCTTGGGTCTCTCCTTGAGGGCTTGCGCCAGCTTGACCAGTTTCTCCTGCTGGGTGGGGGTGAGATCGGGATCCCCCGGCAGGAAGGGAAGTTCGTCGAGATCGTCGGTGCCATCGGCCAGCGAGGCGAGCAGGGAGAAGGGGGAGGTGATCGCCTTGCTCAGGGTGTTGCCCAGCACATCCCAGAAGATATTGCCGATGCTGAAGTCCGGTTGATCGAGATCCCCCTTCACCTTGAGGTTCATCTGTATTACCCCGTTGGCATCGCTCAGCAGGGCGATGGCCAGCCCCAGCGGCAAATCTTTGGCTTGCTCGCTCTTGATCTTCTCGCCCAGCTGCAGCTTCTTGATGGTGATGTCGTTATCCCCCTCCAGCCGATTGCCCTCCAGCTTGTAGTGCAGCTTCATGGAGAGCTGGCCCTTGTCGATGGCATAACCGGCATAGGTGCCCGAGTAGGGGGTAAAGGTGGTGAGCTCCAGATTGTGGAAGGCGACCGCGATGTCGAGGAGCGGGTTGGCAACCAGCAGGTTGGTACCGCCGCGGATGGTCACCGGCGCATAGCGATCCACCTTGCCGTTGAAGGCGAGATCGGAGCGTTGCCCCGGAATATTGCTGATATGACGGCTCTGGCCGCCCAGCGAGGCGATATCGGCCACGAAATCCTGACTCAGGCTGCGATCGGCAAAGCGCAGGTTGCCCTGCTCGGTGCGCAGCTGGTCGATGGTGAAACGAAAGTCGGGGCCCTTGCGGCCTGCAGCCGCTTGAGTGCTGTTGGTCGCAGCCGGTTGCGGCAACAGCAGCTGTTGCAGGTTGGTGGTGCCATCCTCGTGGATTTCGATGCGGGCGAAGGGTTTGTTCAGGGCAATCTCCTTGATCCGCATCTGCTGGCTGATGCCGTCATACGTCAGACCGGTGAGAGCCAGGGTGTTGAACTCCAGCAGCCGCTGATTGTCTGCCCGATCGACCACCTTGAGCCCGTTGACATCGAGCCCCCCTTGCAGGGTCAGCTTGCTCAGATCCCCCTGGGTTGTGGTGGCAAGATCGAGGCGGGTCTTGCTGCTCAGCCGCCCGTTTTGCACCTTGATGCGCACCAAATCAGCCAGATAGGGCTGCGCCAGCGTCAGGGGCAGCCCCTGCTGGTTGATGTCGCCGCTCAGGGCGAAAGGGGTCAGGGTCAGTTGGCCATCAAAGGTGAGGGGGCTGCTCTGGTTGAAGTGGGTGGCCAGAGTCAGTTTGCTCGGTTGCTCCCCCTTGCTGCCCAGTGGCCCCAGCGCCAGCTTGAGGCCGGAGAGCTGGCGTGCCAGCGGCTTGCCGCTGCTCGATTCGGTAAGGGTGAGATCGCCCTTGTCGATGGCGATCTGTTTGATTTGCCACTGCCAGGGTTTGTCTACCGTGTGTTTCTTGCCGCTACCGGCTGCCTTTGCTTGTTGTGTCGACTTGGGAGCCGCATTTTTGGCCACCTCGTTTGCGGCGTTGGCTCCTTTGACGGGTTTGGCGGGGGCCTGTTCAATCAGCAGATCCGCCAGATCCAGCTCTTGCTGTGCGTTGAGGGTGGCCTTGAGAATGGGTTGCTTTAGGCTCACCTTGCCGATCTGGAGTGACTGTTTCTGGCCATCGACCGCCAATTCGCTGAGGGCCAGCTGGCTGAAGCGGGCAAACTCGTCGCCCTTGTGTTTTTTAAGCTGCCAGTTGTCCAGCGTCAGCTTGCCTTTTGACAATTGCCACTGCACTTCTTGCTTGCCCTCTTTGAGCTGGTATTCCACCTCTGCATTGGCGTGGCCCTTGGCCAAATCCAGCTTGAGGTAGGGGGCCCAGAGTGGGGCGAAGGGTTTCAGCTCGACCTGCTTGAGGCTCACCTTGCCCTGACCCATGCCGCTCATCACATCAAGTTTGCCGTGAGCGGCGAGGCTGCTGTTGCCGTTGATGGCGGCGCTCAGCTGATAGGCGGTCGGGTGGTTTGCCTCTGTGCGCAGGTTATCGAGCTTAAGGGTCACTTTTTCCAGATTGAGGGGCGGCAGCCAGCCGGGTTCGCTCTCCTTGCGCTGATCCTGATAGCGCACATGGCCGTCAGTGACTGCGATGCTGGCAATATCGACCAGCAGCGGGGCGCTCGTTGTCTCGGGCTTGGGGGAGGGCGCAGGGGTGAGCAGGGTCGCCAGCGCATCGGTCAGATTGAGTCGAACGTCCCCTTTTTTGTCGGCCAGCCGTTGCAGCAGCACCACGGGTTTGGTCAGGGTGACGGCGGACAGCACGACCCCTTTCTGCTGCCAACTGGCTTGCAGGTCGGGGCTGATAAAGAGCTGCTCAAAACGGATGATGGGCTGCTGTTTGGCATCGAGCAGAGCAGTCGCGCCGAGGGTGAGAGATGGGTTTCTCAGTCCTACGTCAATCTCCCCCAGCGTCAGCTGCAGGCCGTAGTGCTCAGCCAGCCAGCCGGGCAGATAGCGCTGGATCAGGCGAGGGGTCTGCCACAGTAGCAGGGTGATCAGGATAAGAAGCAGCAGGAAAGCGTAGGCAAGGTAGCGCAGCAAGCGGGGCTTGGGGGACGCGGGCTCGGTGGTGTTCATTTGGTGCACTCCCATTTGGTTCCCGCCATGGTACAGAAAAGCTGGATAGTAATCATGGGGTTGCGTGCTGTTGTACGCCGTACTTTGTCCAAAGGCGATCCAGTTCACCCTTTTGTTGCAGCGCTGCCAGCCACTGTTCCAGCTGGGCAGGGGTAATGGGGGCCGCGGGGTGGAGAATCGCGCGGTGCTGATAATGCTGATCCCATTTTTGCGAGATCAGCAGCTGTTCAGCGGTGCCGGGATGGGCCAGCAGATACTGGTTAAGGTAAGAGACGTTGATAATGGCCACCTCACCGCGCCCTTTGAGCAGGGCTTGCAGGGCACTGATGTTGTCCTTGACCAGGGTGATATTGAGCTTGCGCTGCAGGTAGACGGGATCGGCATTGAACTGGCCGACGCCGTAGTGGTAGCCGGTCACCCCGATAAGGTGGTGCTGGGAGGGGTCATCGAAAAAGCGTTGATCCCGGCCCGCTTTGTTCAGGGCCACATAGACTTCGCCACCGCCGAGAAAGGGGGCTGTCATCTTCAACTTGTCGGTTTGCCAGCCCCATTTGCTGTCTTCAAACAGCATCAGCGAGAAGCGGCCCAGATCGAGCGCCTTGTAGCGATTGGCGGCCGAGGTGGGCACAAAGATAAATTTCACCTCCTGCTGGATCTCGTTGAGCTGGTCGATGAGATCCAGGGTCAGCCCTTCATAGTGGGAATCGGAGATCTTGACCACGAAGGGGGCATAGGGGTATCCGCCAACCTTGATGAGGGGATGGCTCCAGCCAGACAGGCTGAACAAGAGCAAAAACCAGCACCAATATCTCATGGGATCCCCAGGGCAATAGCTTGTTCCCAGATTCGGTTAATCTGCGCCGCTTTTCAAGCTGTTAAGGGAATTAACACAGCGCTGTTCCGCCGCCTCCAGCTCGGTCATCACCATCTGGATATCTTCCAGTTGCTGGAGCAGGGCGCCGCGCTTTTCCTCGATGAGCTGGATCATGGAGTGGAGCTGGGTTTTGCTCGAGCGGTCGGTGTCATACATCTCGAACAGCTCGCGGATCTCCGCCAGGCTAAACCCCAACCGTTTGCCGCGCAGGGTCAACTTGAGCCTGATCTTGTCCCGGTGGTTGTAGATGCGGGTTTGCCCCTCCCGCAGCGGGGTGAGTAGCCCCTCGTCCTCGTAGTAGCGAATAGTGCGCGGCGTGACATCGAACTCGTGGGCCAATTCCGAAATGCTGTAGGTGATCTCCTTGCCGGGCAGGGAACGGGACATGGTCATGACTCCTGTGGGTGGGCAAGTGTCTGGCAGAGGCGGGCACGCAGCCGCTGGGCATTGGCGTGCAGGGCCTGACCGACCCGCGAGCCGTTGGGGCGACCGAGCTGCTCGCTGACCCACTGGCCGGTGGCCGCCAGTTTGTCGAGATCCACCCCCGTCGTCATGCCAAGGCCATGCAGCAGGTAGACCACCTCCTCTGACGCCACATTGCCTGAGGCGCCCGGCGCATAGGGGCAGCCGCCAAGGCCCGCCACCGAGCAGTCGATGGTGCGAATACCGCGCTCCAGCGCGGGCAGCAGGTTGGCCAACCCCTGGCCGTAGGTGTCGTGAAAATGGACCGCGAGCCGCCCCGCCGGGATCTCGTGCAGTACAGCATCCAGCATGGGCGCCACCGTGCCCGGAGTGCCGACGCCGATGGTGTCCCCCAGCGAAATTTCGTGGCAGCCGAGATCCAGCAGTTGCTCGGCCATGGCGGCGACCCGTTTCGGGCGGGTTGGGCCATCGAACGGGCAGGCGATGACGGTGGAGAGGTAACCGCGCACCTTGATGCCGAGGCTGCGCGCCTCCTGTACCAGCGGGGCGAAGCGCACCAGCGACTCCTCCACGCTGATGCCGATATTGGCGCGGGTAAAACCGTCGGAGCAGGCGGTGAAGAGACCAATCTCGTCGGCGCGGGCGGCGATGGCGGCCTGCAAGCCTTGCAAATTGGGCACCAGTGCGCCGTAACGGGTTGGCCCCTTACGCGGTAGCGCCTGAAAAATAGCGGCGGAGTCTGCCATCTGTGGCACCTTTTTGGCAGAGACAAAGGCGCCGACCTCGATGCGTTGCAGGCCGCTGTCGGCCAGTCGCTGGATCAGCTCCAGCCGCTGGATCAGTGCCAGCGGGCTGGCTTCATTTTGCAGGCCATCGCGCGGCCCCATCTCCACCAGACTGACCCTGTCGTCACGGACGTCCTGTGATCGGTTCATGGGTGATCCTCCTGTATGGCTATCTCTTCGGCAAAGCGTACCAGCACGGCCCCCTGGCTCACCTGCTCGCCCTGCTTGCACTGCAGGGCCTCAATTACCCCGTCTCGCTCTGCGCGCAACTGGTGCTCCATCTTCATCGCTTCCAGCACCAGCAGGGGTTGCCCCTTACTGACCGTTTGGCCGGGTTCGACCATTACGGCCACCACGATGCCGTGCATGGGAGCGATGGCACCCTGCGCCTTCTCGTTTGCCTGATCATGGTAGTGACTGTGCTGCTGATCATCGGCTGCGAAACGGATGCGCTGGCCCGCCAGGGTCATGATGAAGGTTGCCTCCGAGCCTGCGACCGTCTGAATGGGGATCTGCTGCCAGCAGCCACCCTGTTGCAGCCGGATATGGTCATCGCCTTTTTGGTAGCAACGGGTTTCCCCTTGCCACTCAAACTGGCCTTCACGATCGTGAAGGGTCAGCACCCGGCGCTCATCGCCGATGCGCACCGCCACTGTCCAGCAGCGATCCGGCCCTAGCCGAAACCCGCAGGCATGCTGCCAGGGGGAGGTGCCGGCAGGGCGGCTCGCCAGCCAGAGGGTGGCCAGCGGCCAGGCGAGTTCAGGAATGGGCTGCGCTGTGGTGGGGATGGGCCACTGGGTATGGTGGCGCATGGCCAATACCTCGGGCTCTTCACACAGCCGCAGCAACAGCGGGCCGTTGTGCACCAGCGGGCCGAGATCCAGCGCCGCCAGCGCATCGGCCAGTTGGGCGAACGCCTCGGCGCGGCTCTGGCCGTGGGCGATCAGCTTGGCGATCATGGGATCGTAATAGGGGCTGACCTCATCGCCAGCGGTGACGCCGGTGTCGATGCGCACGCCATCCGGCCAGTGCAGCCAGTGGATGGGCCCGCTGGCGGGCAGA
Source organism: Aeromonas sp. YN13HZO-058 (assembly GCF_001921245.1). Classification (NCBI taxonomy): domain Bacteria; kingdom Pseudomonadati; phylum Pseudomonadota; class Gammaproteobacteria; order Aeromonadales; family Aeromonadaceae; genus Aeromonas; species Aeromonas sp. YN13HZO-058. The sequence continues at coordinate 7,088 of NZ_MQSY01000040.1, forward strand.
AAACCGGCCGCTACATCCTCGGCGTAGAGGCGCGCCTCCACCGCGTGGCCGCGCAGCACAACTTGCTCTTGGGTGAGTGGCAGTGGCTTGCCTTCGGCCACCGCTAGTTGCCAGGCCACCAGATCCTGTCCGGTCACCGCTTCGGTGACGGGATGCTCTACCTGCAGCCGGGTGTTCATCTCCATAAAGAAGAACTCATCCTTGCAGAGCAGGAACTCGATGGTGCCCGCCCCCTGATAGTGGATGGCCTTGGCAGCGGCCACGGCTGCATCCCCCATGGCGCGGCGCAGAGCCGGAGGAATGTTGGGGGCGGGCGCCTCTTCAATCACCTTCTGGTGGCGTCGCTGCAAGGAGCAGTCCCTGTCCCCCAGATAGATGGCGTTGCCGAGGCTATCGGCAAACACCTGCACCTCAACATGGCGAGCCTGGGGCAGATAGCGCTCCAGCAGCACCCGATCGTCGCCAAAGGCGGCCGTGGCCTCCCGTTTGACTGCTGCCAGTGACTCGTCAAAGTCAGCCAGCTGGTCGACCCGGCGCATCCCCTTGCCACCACCGCCACTGGCGGCCTTGATAAGTAGCGGGAAACCAATCTGGCTCGCCTGATCGCGCAAAAAGTCCGGCCGCTGATCCGTGCCGTGATAGCCGGGAAGCACAGGTACACCGGCCGCCTGCATCAGCGCCTTGGCCCCCGATTTGTCGCCCATGGCGAGAATGGCGGCACCGTTTGGGCCGACAAAGCGCAGGCCGCGCTGTTCGCAGGCGGTGGCAAAGTCGCTGTTTTCCGACAGAAAACCGTAACCGGGATGGATGGCATCGGCGCGCGCCTCTTTGGCAATCTTCAGCACCTTGCCGGTGTCGAGATAGCTCTCTCTGGCCGGTGCGGGCCCCAGATGCCAGGCCTCATCGGCCAGACGGGTGTGCATGGCATGGGCGTCGGCATCGGAGTAGAGGGCGATGGTGTGGATGCCGAGGCGTTTCGCCGTCTTGATGATGCGCACGGCGATTTCGCCGCGGTTAGCGATCAGCAGGCGCTTAATCGGAGTGTGATGAGTCATTGTGGCTCCCTGTTGTTCAAGGCGCACAAGTGCAAAACGTGTTGATCCGCACTCCGGTTATATTCGCCGTGGTTGGCGATCAGCAGACCTTTAATCGGGGTGTGATGGGTCATGTCTCATCCTTGAAACGGGGACGCCAGGCGGGAGGGCGTTTGTCGAAGAAGGCTTGCATCCCCTCCTGGGCTTCGAGTCCCACCCGAACCCGGGCGATGGTCTCGACAGTTTTCTCTTCGTGCAGGCGGGAAGGGTGGGCCTCTATGGCCGCCAGCAGCCGTTTGGTCTCTTTCATCGCCTCCGGCCCGTTGCGGCACAGACGCAGGGCTTGCGCCCGTCCCTCCGCCAGCAGTTGATCCGGTTTGCAGAGTTGATGCGCCACATTGAGCCGACAGGCGGTGATGGCATCGAACGGCTCGGCACTGAGCATGTAGCGGCGCGCCTGACGCATCCCCATGGTGCGTACCACGTAGGGGCTGATCACCGCAGGCACCAGGCCCAGGCTCACCTCGGAGAGACAGAAGCGGGCATCGTCGCTGGCCAGCACCAGATCGCAGGCACAGATCAGCCCCAGCGCTCCGCCATAGGCGGCCCCTTGCACCAGCGCCAGCGTGGGGAAGGGGAGCTCGTCGAGGGTCTGCATCAGCCGCGCCAGTACTCGGGCGTCTTCGCGATTGTGCTCGAAATCGGCGTGGGCCAGATTGCGCATCCAGTTGAGATCGGCGCCCGCGCAAAAGTGTTTGCCCTCGGCCCGCAGCAGCAGGGCGTGAGGGCGTTCGGCGAGATCATGACCATGGAGATGGGCCAGATCATCGAGGCAGTCGAGCAGCCCCAGCATCAGCTCGGCATCAAAGGCGTTGTGGCGGGCCGGGCGCGACAGCACCAGCTCGGCCAGCGGGCCATGCCGTTCCAGCCGAAACGGGCCCTGTGTTGAAGAGCCAAGTGCTGAGGAAGTAAGTGGATCTGACATAGGTTGCTCCTTACATCCGGAAGATGCCGTACTGCTCGGGTTCAATGTGGGCACCCTGACAGGCAGCCAGTGCCAACGCCAGCACGGTGCGGCTCTGGGCCGGGTCGATGACGCCGTCATCCCACAGCCGTGCGCTGGCGTAGTAGGGGTGACCCTGGCGCTCATACTGCTCGATCACCGGGGCGCGGATGGCGGCGGCCTCCTGCTCGCTTAAGTCTTTGCCCTCGGCTGCCAGTTTGTCCCGACGCACCTGCACCAGCACCCCGGCAGCTTGCTCGCCCCCCATGACAGAGATGCGGCTGTTAGGCCAGCTAAAGAGAAAGTCGGGTTCATAGGCGCGGCCACACATCCCGTAGTTGCCAGCGCCAAAGCTGCCGCCGACGATGATCGTTACCTTGGGCACCCGGCTGCAGGCCACCGCTGTGACCAGCTTGGCGCCGTGCTTGGCGATCCCCTCCTTTTCTGCGCTACTCCCCACCATAAAACCAGTGATGTTCTGCAAGAAGATCAGCGGAATGGCGCGGCGGTTACAGAGCTGGATAAAGTGGGCTCCCTTCTGGGCGCTGTCGCTGTGCAGCACGCCGTTGTTGGCGAGGATCCCCACTTCCATGCCGCAAATGCGGGCAAAGCCGGTCACCAGTGTAGTGCCGAACAGCGCCTTGAATTCGTCAAAGTCAGAGCCATCCACCAGTCGGGCGATCAGCTCGCGCGCGTCGTAAGGGCGTTTGAGACTGGTGCCCACCAGACCGTAGAGCTCCTCTATCGGGTAGCAGGGGGGCTCGTAGCCGGGGCTACTCTCTAACGGCTCGTTACCCAGATGAGTAACCAGCGTGCGGGCGATGGCCAGCGCATGGGCATCGTCACGGGCCATATGATCCGCCACCCCAGAGTGGGCGCAGTGTACCTCGGCGCCGCCCAGGGCCTCGGCGCTGATCTCCTCACCGGTGGCAGCTTTGACCAGCGGCGGACCCGCCAGAAAGATGGTGGCTTGCTCCCTGACCATGATCGACTCGTCCGCCATGGCGGGCACGTAGGCGCCGCCTGCGGTACAGAGCCCCATCACCACCGCCAGCTGGGGGATGTTTTGGGCCGACATGCGGGCCTGGTTGTAGAAGATGCGGCCAAAGTGCTCCCGGTCGGGGAACACCTCATCCTGCATCGGCAGAAAGGCGCCGCCGGAATCCACCAGATAGAGGCAGGGGAGGCGCAACCGCTCGGCAATGGCCTGGGCGCGCAGGTGCTTTTTCACCGTGAGCGGGTAGTAGGTACCCCCTTTCACGGTGGCATCATTCACCACCAGCATGCAGAGCCTGCCAGAGACCCGCCCGATGCCGGTGATGATGCCGGCGGCGGGCACCGGCTCGTCATAGACCTGCCAGCCAGCCAGCGCCGACAGTTCGAGAAACGGGGAGCCCGGGTCCAGCAGCTGATTGATGCGCTCGCGGGGCAGCAGCTTGCCGCGGGCCTGATGGCGGGCGTTGTTGGCCGCGCCACCCCCTTGCGCGATCTCGGCAATGCGGGCATGGAGATCATCGACCAGCCCCTGCATGGCGGCCCGATTGGCCGCATATTCCGGGCTCGCCGTGTCGAGACGGGAGGGGATCCTGCTCATGCATTATCTCCCATCAGCTCGCGGCCGATGAGCCAGCGGCGGATCTCCGAGGTGCCGGCGCCGATCTCGTAGAGTTTGGCGTCCCGCAGCAGCCGACCGGTGGGGTATTCGTTGATGTAGCCGTTGCCGCCGAGCAGCTGGATGGCATCGAGCGCCATCTGGGTGGCGTTCTCGGCGGCAAACAGGATGGCGGCGGCGCAATCCTTGCGGCTGGTATGGCCCTGATCGCAGGCGCTCGCCACCGAGTAGACCAGCGCCCGGCTGCTGGCCAGACGGGTATACATGTCGGCGAGCTTGCCCTGCACCAGCTGGAACTCGCCGATGGCCTGGCCGAACTGCTTGCGCTCACGCACATAAGGCAGCACCACATCCATGCAGGCCTGCATGATGCCAAGGGGGCCGGCCGCCAGCACCACCCGTTCGTAATCGAGCCCGCTCATCAGCACCTTGACCCCGCCGTGCAAGGGGCCCAGCAGGTTTTCCTGCGGCACCCGGCAGTTGTCGAACACCAGCTCGCAGGTGCTGGAGCCGCGCATCCCCAGCTTGTCGAGCTTCTGGGCGGTGGTGAAACCGGGAGTGCCTGCCTCGACGATAAAGGCGGAAATCCCTTTGGGACCGGCGGCGGGATCGGTCTTGGCATAGATGACGAAGGTGTCGGCATCCGGGCCGTTGGTGATCCACATCTTGTTGCCGTTGAGCACAAAGTGATCCCCCTCGCGCATGGCAGTCAGGCGCATGCTGACCACGTCAGAGCCCGCGCCCGGCTCGCTCATGGCCAGCGCCCCCACATGCTCGCCGCTCACCAGCGGGGGCAGGTAGCGCGCTTTCTGCTCCGGCGTGCCGTGGCGGTGGATCTGGTTGATGCAGAGGTTGGAGTGGGCGCCGTAGGAGAGGCCGACCGAGGCGCTGGCGCGGCTCACCTGCTCCATCACCAGCACATGGGCCAGATAGCCGAGGTTCACCCCGTCATACTCCTCCGCCACTGTGATGCCGTGCAGCCCCAGCTCACCCATCCGGGGCCAGAGATCGCGTGGGAAGGCGTTGCTCTGATCGATCTCGCTGGCGCGCGGGGCGATCACTTTCTGGCAGAAGGCCGCAACCTGTTCGGTCAGGGCATTCAGGGTCTCATCCATCTGCATCCATGCTCTCCTTGCGGATATGACAGTCGGGTAGGAAGGTTGGTTCGACCGGCTGACTCGGCGTTACGGCTGGCAGTGGTCGGTCCATTTTTGTACTTCACTTCTGCCTTAAGTTTACGTTAGCGTAAACGTAAATCAATTGTTAATCTATTGTGTGTCGATAGAGAGGTGGTAGTGAGAGCGTCATCAGCTACCACGACAACAGCGCCATAGTGGCAGATCCGAATGACCAGTGTGTGGGCGCCGCGTCATAAAGCGCTAACGCGGGAAAATAAGCGCGGGACAACCAGCGCGGGGCAACAAGGGAGCGAACGACAAGATGGATTTTACCCTGACCGATGATCAACAGGCGTATGTGGAGGCGGCCGCCGCCTTTGCCGATGAGGCGCTCAAACCCCATGCCGCGCGCTGGGATAAAGAACACGAGTTTCCGATTTCGACCATCAAGCAGGCGGCCAAACTCGGTTTTTGCGGTCTCTATACCCCGGAGCAGTTTGGCGGATTGGAGCTGCCGCGCCTCGATGCGAGCCTCATCTTCGAGCGCCTCGCTATGGGCTGTACCTCGACCACGGCGTATCTGACCATCCACAACATGGTGAGCTGGATGCTGGGCAGCTGGTTGCCCGGGGAGGTCGCCGGGGAGTGGGTTCCGAAACTGGCCAGCGGCGAATTGCTGGGCTCCTATTGCCTCACCGAGCCGGGTGCGGGCTCCGATGCCGCAGCCCTCAAGACCCGGGCGGTGCGTGAGGGCGACAATTATCTTGTCGAGGGGACCAAGGTCTTTATCTCGGGGGCGGGCAGCACCGATGTGCTGGTGGTGATGGCCCGAACCGGTGGTGAGGGGGCGAGTGGGATCTCCGCCTTTATGGTGCCGGCCGACAGCGCGGGCATCGTCTATGGCAAGGCCGAAGAGAAGCTGGGCTGGAACAGCCAGCCGACCCGGGAAGTGGCGTTTAATGGGGTGCGAATTCCCGCCAGCTACCGACTGGGTGAGGAGGGGGAAGGGTTCAAGTTCGCCATGCAGGCCCTCGATGGGGGGCGCATCAATATCGCCACCTGTTCGGTGGGCACCGCCCAGCAGGCGCTGGATGATGCGCTGGCCTATGTGCAGCAGCGCCAGCAATTTGGTCGCCCGATCAGCGAATTCCAGAGTGTGCAGTTTCGCCTGGCCGACATGGCGACCGAGCTGGCGGCTGCCCGTTTGCTGGTGCGTCAGGCTGCCGACAAGCTGGATCGCGGGGCACCGGACAAGAGTGCCTGGTGCGCCATGGCCAAGCGTTTTGCCACCGATGTGGGTTATCGAGTCTGCGATGAGGCTCTGCAACTCTTTGGCGGCTATGGTTATATCCGCGAGTATCCGCTCGAGCGCTATCTGCGCGATACCCGGGTACACCGCATTCTGGAGGGCACCAACGAGGTGATGCGACTCATCATCGCGCGCCGCCTGCTGGCCGACCCCGGCTTGTCGCTGGGCTAACCGGTGGTCGCACCAAGGGTGTGTCGCCTGCCATCCGATTTGTGCCATGTCTGCCGGTTTCGGCTTTGTGAGCCAGCCACAGGTTGGTGTCATTCAAGCCTGTCATCATGGCGGCAGCTTCATCGACAAGGACAATGTTATGACAAGGATCAGACTCGAATATCATGGCCACGTTGCCTATATCACCCTCGACCATCCCCCTGCCAACACCTGGACCCTCGCCAGCCTGCAGGCTTTTTTGCAGATGATGGTGGAGCTCGACAGCCGCCCCGACGTGGTGGCGCTGGTGATCCGCGGCGCGGGCGACAAATTTTTCTGCGCCGGTGCTGACCTCAATATGTTTGTCGAGGGGGATGTCGAGCGGGCTCGTCAGGTGGTCGACGCCTTTGGCAAGGCCTTCGAGGCGCTGACCCGTTTTCACGGGGTCAGCATCGCCGCCATCAATGGCTATGCCATGGGGGGCGGGCTGGAAGTGGCACTGGCCTGTGATATCCGCATCGCCGAGCAGCAGGCGCTGCTGGGACTGCCGGAGGCATCGGTCGGTTTGCTCCCCTGTGCCGGTGGCACCCAGCTCCTGACCGAGCTGGTGGGGCCTGGCTGGGCCAAACGGATGATCCTCTGCGGCGAGAAGGTGAGTGCCTCGCTGGCCTATGAGATGGGGCTGGTGGAGGAGGTAGTGAAAACCGGTCAGGCATGGGAGGCGGCGCACCAGATGGCCCATCTGGTGGAGCGTCAGAGCCCGAGCGCCCTGCGCGCCTGCAAGACCCTGATCAATCAGGGCCGCAGCGGCCCGCGCGATGCGGCCCTGCCCCTTGAACAGGCGCTGTTTCTCGATCTCTTTACCGATGCCAACCAGCGTGAAGGGGTGGCCGCCTTTCTGGAGAAACGCTCACCACGCTGGCAATATGGCCCAACAGATTAAATCCATACGGAGCCGTTTATGAGTGAGCCGGTCAAGGTTAGCTGCCATCCCACTGAAGATGGCCATCAGATCGGGGTGTTGACCCTCGACAGCCCATCGTCTCTCAACGCATTGAGCCTGCCGATGATCCGGATCCTGCAGCAGACGCTGACCCGTTGGGAGCAGGATCCCGCCATCGTCTGTGTGCTGCTGCAGGGGGCGGGTGAGAAGGCGTTCTGTGCCGGTGGTGATATCCGTTCCTTCTATTACCGCAAGCAGGAGGCGAGCGAGGCGGAACTGTTTGGCTATGCCCGCGACTTTTTCGAGCAGGAGTACCGGCTCGACCACCACATCCACAGTTATCGCAAGCCCCTGATCTGCGTGGCGGACGGTATCTGCATGGGGGGCGGTATTGGCCTGTTTGCCGGTGCCGATTTTCGGGTGGTGACCGAAAGAAGCCTGTTCGCCATGCCGGAGGTAACCATAGGACTCTACCCCGATGTGGGGGCTAGCTGGTTTTTAAGCCGGATGCCGGGGCGACTGGGGCTCTGGCTTGGTCTGACTGGCGCCCGCTTCAATGGCGCAGATGCCCTTGGGGTGGGGCTGGCGGATCACGCCATCGCCAGTGGCGAGCGCAGTGCGCTGTTGTCACGCCTCACCGTGCTCGACTGGGCTGGCAGTGGTGATCCCCGTGAGCAGATCGATATGCTGCTCAGGGGATTGCATGGTGAGGTGGCGGCCCGCTTGCCTGCGCCTGTGCTGCTACCCCATCAACAGAAAATCGATGTCCTGCTGGCGGGGCGCACGTTGCAAGGGGTATTGGATCGGCTGTTCGAGGCTCAGTTCGATGAACATGAAGCTGTGCTCCAGCAGGCGCAGCAGATCTGCCGCACCGGCAGCCCCATCAGCCGCGCCATTTTGTGGCGCCAATATTGGCAGGCTCGTCGCCACTCCCTGGCTGAGGTATTTGCCGAGGAGCTGACCCTCTCGGTCAACTGCGTGCTCAAGGGCGATTTTGTGGAAGGGGTGCGAGCACGGCTGATCGACAAGGATAAAGATCCCCGCTGGCAGCAGCTACCACCGGAGGGGGAGTGGCTGGATGAGTTCTATCGCTGGCCGCAGGGAAGCAATCCGTTGGCCTGCAAGGAATAACAGGTTGGCAACCGGCGGACGCCGCCATCAGCAATGCAAGGAGCAAGCGGGATGACAAGGATAGGATTTATCGGGCTCGGCAACATGGGGGGCCCCATGGCGGCCAATCTGGCCAAGGCCGGGCATACGGTGCAGGTGTTTGATCTGGTTGCCGAAAACATTGATCGTGCCATTGCGGCTGGCTGCATCGCCGCGGGGGATGCCCGCGAGGCGGTGACCGGCTGCGAGGTGGTGATCAGCATGCTGCCTGCGGGGGAGCATGTGCGCAGCCTCTGGCTGGGCGAGAGCGCCGGTGAGCGAGGCGGGCAGGATCTGCTGGCGGCCCTGCTGGTTGGGGCACTGGTGATCGACTGCTCCACCATCGATGTCGATTCTGCCCGTCAGGTCGGGGAGGCGGCCCGCGCGCGCGGCTTGCGCTTTATCGATGCCCCCGTGTCGGGTGGTGTCGCTGGCGCGGCAGCCGGGACGCTCACCTTTATCGTCGGCGGCGACGCGGCGGATTTCGAGGCGGCAAAACCTCTGCTCGTCTGCATGGGGCAGAACCTGTTTCACGCCGGGGCGCTGGGATCGGGACAGATCGCCAAGATGTGCAACAACATGCTGCTCGCGATCCATATGGCGGGCACCGCCGAGGCGCTGGCGCTCGGGGTGAAGGAGGGACTGGATCCCGCCGTGCTCTCCACCATCATGGGCAAGAGCTCCGGCAACAACTGGAGTCTGGAGCGCTACAACCCCTGGCCCGGGGTGATGGAGAATGTGCCTGCCGCCCGTAACTATCAGGGGGGCTTTATGACCCGCCTGATGGTGAAAGATTTGGGGCTGGCCATGGCGCTGGCCGAGCATGGCCACAGTGCGGTGCCCATGGGGGCGCTGGCGCGCAACCTGTTCAACCTGCATGCCGCCCAGGGGCAGGGGAGTCGGGATTTCTCCAGCATTGTCGAACTCTATCTGGATAAACAGGATCCCGCCTGACGGGCCACCTCTCTTCAAGGCATCTCCCCTCGACCAGCTACAAGGAGCATTGATGGATATCAAAGATAAGGTCATCGTTATTACCGGCGCCGGACGCGGCTTGGGGCGAGCCATTGCGCTGGCCCTGGGCGCACAGGGGGCGACGCTGGCGCTGCTCGACATCAATCGCGCCGATCTGGAGGCGACCGCCGCCATGGTGCGCAGTCAGAATGATCAGTGCGATCAAGATAGCCAGTGCGAGCTGTGTGTCTGCAATGTGGCGAGCGAAGTCGAGGTTGAGTCAGTTTTTGCCGCCATTAAGGGGCGCTTTGGCGTGCTGCACGGCCTCATCAACTGCGCTGGCATTCTGCGCGATGGCATGCTGATCAAGGTGAAAGAGGGTGAGTTGGTGGAGAAGATGACGCTGGCCCAGTGGCAGAGCGTGATTGACGTCAACCTCACCGGAACTTTCCTCTGCGGTCGTGAAGGGGCGGCGCTGATGGCGCAAGGGGGGCAGGGGGGCGTTATCATCAACATCTCCTCCATCGCCCGCGCCGGCAATATCGGCCAGAGCAACTATGCCGCCAGCAAGGCGGGGGTTGCCTCGCTGGTGGTGACCTGGGCGCGGGAGCTGGCGCGCCACGGTATTCGGGTGATGGGGATCGCCCCCGGGGTGTTTGCCACCGACATGACGGCGGCGATGAAGCCGGAGGCGATGGCGCGGATGCAGCAGGCCATTCCGGTCGGCACCCTTGGCGAGGCGCAACAGCTGGCCGAGACGGTGAGCTTTATTCTTGCCAACGACTATCTGTCGGGACGGATGATAGAACTGGATGGCGGTTTGCGTTTATAGAGATTTACACCATGGGGCCCCGGTGTTTCCACCGGGGCTTTTTTATGGCGCTGTCCCAATTACGTGTTGAAAGGCTAATCTTGAAGTAGGCCATCACCTTGAGGTCTACCATCAT
>NZ_MQSY01000068.1:0-17467 GCF_001921245.1 Aeromonas sp. YN13HZO-058
CTGGGGTATCCATGATGGTAGACCTCAAGGTGATGGCCTACTTCAAGATTAGCCTTTCAACACGTAATTGGGACAGAGCCAAAGAAAAGGCCTTGTCGTTTGACAAGGCCTTTACCGGGGAATTTGGTCGGTGTGAGAGGATTCGAACCTCCGACCCTCTACACCCCATGCAGATGCGCTACCTGGCTGCGCTACACACCGACGGAGTCAGCTCGGCTGACGGGGGCAGAGTTTATGGAGATGACCCCGCCCTGTCAACAGGGAAACACTGCCAATTCCCCGACCACGGTGCGTTCGCCTGCTTTGCGAACAATCAGCGGTTAAAGGTCAGCCGCTTGCCCAAAATACCGTCGCTGACCTGACCGTTCTGCCAGGCGATCTGGCCGTTGACCAGCGTCATCTCTATCGTGCTGTGGAAGCGGTAGCCATTGAAGGGCGACCAGCCGCAGTGGTAGAGAAGGTTGTCATCGTTGACCACATAGGGCTTGCCCAGATCGAGCAACACCAGATCGGCGAAGTAACCCTCGCGGATGTAACCGCGATCTTCCACCTGAAAACGCTCGGCCACCGCGTGGGAGGTCTTCTTGACGATGGTCTCCAGGGTGAACACGCCATTGTGGTAGAGCTCCAGCAGCGCCTGCAGGGAGTGCTGTACCAGCGGCACGCCAGACGGCGCCTTGAAGTAGCTGTTCTGCTTCTCTTCCCAGGTGTGGGGAGCATGGTCGGTGGCAATGATATCGAGCACGTCATTGCGCACCGCATCGAGCAGCGCGTGCTGATCTGCCGCGCTCTTCACCGCCGGGTTGCACTTGATCTGGCTGCCCAGGGTGTCGTAATCGGCCTCGTTGAAGAACAGATGGTGTACACACACCTCGGCGGTGATGTTCTTGTCCTTCAGCTCACGCAGATCCGGGGTGGCGGTAAACAGCGACAGCTCCTTGGCCGAGGTCAGGTGCAGCACGTGCAGCTTGGCACCGTACTGTTTGGCCAGCGCCACCGCCATGCTGGAGGATTTGTAGCACGCCTCGTCACTGCGAATGCGGCCGTGCTCGCTCATCGGCACGTTCTCGCCCCACTTGGCCCGCGCCGCCTCTTCCGCCTTGGCGATGGTCGGGGTGTCTTCGCAGTGGGTGACGATCATCACCGGACTCTCGCGGAAGATAGCCGCCAGGGTCTCCTGATTGTCCACCAGCATGTTGCCGGTCGAGGAGCCCATGAACACCTTGACCCCGCAGGACTGCTTGGGATCGAGACGTTTGATCTCTTCCAGGTTGTCGTTGGTGGCGCCGAGATAGAAGCTGTAGTTGGCGACGGAGGAGTTGGCGGCGATCTGGTATTTGGCTTCGAGGGCTTCGAGGGTGGTGGTCTGGGGATTGACGTTGGGCATTTCCATGAAACTGGTGGTGCCACCGGCGACGGCGGCGCGGGATTCGCTGGCGATAGTCCCCTTGTGGGTCAATCCCGGCTCCCGGAAGTGGACCTGATCATCGATCATTCCGGGGATCAGGTGACGACCTGCGGCATCGATGACCAGCGCATCGGGCGCCTCGATATCCGGGGCGATGCGGGCAATCCGTTCCCCCTCGATCAACACATCGGAGGCATAGATGCGGCCTTCGTTGACCAGGGTGGCATTTTTGATAAGCAGTTTGTTCATGGGGGGTTCCAGTTCCTTTGCCGATAATCGCGGGTCATAATATCGCAAACTGCCCTTTCTCTGTAGCAAGGCCTGACTGATGAAGTTATTTGTAAGAGATTTGACCGTGATCGACTCCAGCTACCTGTGCGAACGCCGCGGCATGGTCGGCGAGAGCTGGCTGGTAGATATCGAAATGAGCGGTGAGCTCAACGAAATGAGCATGCTGCTGGACTTTGGCCGGGTAAAGAAGCTGATCAAGTCGATCATCGATGAAGAGGTGGATCACAAGCTGCTGGTGCCGACCGAGTGCCCGCTGATCCATATCGAAACCCTGGACGGTGACGAAAGCACGGTGGATCTGCTGCGTCCGGGTCGTTCCATCCACCTGCGTTGCCCAACCCAGGGTTTTGCCTTTATCCCCGCACCTCTGGTCGACAAGGAGTCGGTGACTCGCTACCTGCTGGCGGTGCTGGCCAAACGGCTGCCGGGCAATATCAAGGATCTCTCCCTGACCCTGCGCCACGAAGCCATCGACGGTGCCTTCTACCACTACAGCCACGGCCTGAAAAAGCACGATGGCAACTGCCAGCGCATCGCCCACGGCCATCGCTCCCCTATCGAGATCCATGTCGATGGGATGCGCGATGGTGAACTGGAGCTCAACTGGGCCGAACGCTGGGGCGATATCTACCTCGGCACCGAGGAAGACAAGGTGGCGCTGACCGAGCTCGCCTTGAGCCCCCGCGCCAATGCCCAGCTTGGCGAGCATCACACCGGCTTCAAATATGTGGCGCCGCAAGGGCTGTTCCAGCTGGCCATCCCCAGCGCCGAGGTGGAGATGATCGACACCGACACCACGGTCGAACTGCTGGCCTGCTACATCGCCCGCGAAGTGAAGAAGATGGTGGGCGACAAGTTCGTCAAGATTGTCGCCTATGAAGGGGTCGGCAAGGGTGCGATTGCCTACGCATAAGCGCTCAGCTAACCGCATTAACAACAAGGCCCCGCATCTGCGGGGCCTTCTATTTTCAGCTCTTTCAGCTCTTTCAGCTCTTTCAGCTCGCAACCATCAGGCGCTAAGACGGAAGCGCTTGACCAGACTCTCCTGCTGCTCGGCGAGGGAATCCAGCTGCTGGCTGGTCTCGGCCACCCGCTCGATCCCCTGATAGTTGAGATCCGAGATATCGGAGATGCGGTTGAGGTTGGTGGCGATATCAGCGCTGGTGGCCTGCTGCTGCTCGGCGGCAGAGGCGATCTGGCTCGACATGTCGCTGATCAGCACCACGATCCCCTGCACCTCCTCCATGGCGTTGTTGGCGTGGGAGCTCTGCTCCACGCAGCTGTCCATTTCGCGAGAGCACTCCTGCATCACGGTCACCGCCTTGGCGACCCCCTGCTGCAGGTTCTCGATCATGGTCTGGATCTCGCTGGTGGACTGGGCGGTGCGGCCCGCCAGACTGCGCACCTCATCCGCCACCACGGCAAATCCGCGCCCCTGCTCGCCGGCCCGCGCCGCCTCGATGGCGGCGTTGAGGGCAAGCAGGTTGGTTTGCTCGGCGATACCGCGAATGACATCTAGGATATTGCCGATCTGGCTGCTCATTGCGCTCACATCGCCAATCACCTTGCCGGTCTGTTGCAGCTTGCCCGCCAGCTGATGAGTGGTGGTGATATTGCCTGCCATCACCTTGCGGCCGGTCTCGGAGGCTTTCTCCACGTCCTGCACCCGCTCCAGGGTCTGGTTCGCAGCCTGCGCCACCTCCCGCACCGAGGCCTCCATCTGGGTCATGGCGGCGGCGACCGAGGCGGTCTCCTGACGCTGTTTCTCCAGATCCGCCCGCACCGATTCGGTGGTGTGGCGGTTGCCGTGGGCGGCATCGTTAAGCTGGGCCGACGCTTGTGAAAGCTGCGCCAGCACCTCCCCCATCTGGGCGATCAGCAGGTTGATCTGGCTGCCCAGCTGACCAAATTCGTTCTTGCTCTGAAAACCGATGCGCTGGGTCATGTCGCCCTGGGTCACTTCGGTCAGCACCCGCAGCAACTCCCTGAGCGGACGGCGAATGGCCTTGCCCAGGGTATAAGCCACCAGCATGGCGATCAGGATGGCGACTACGATGCTGGTTCCCTGAGTCAGGGTGCTCTGGCTCTGTGTAGCTTTGGCGTGCTGAATGCTTTGGCTCATCAGCTGCTGGCTCTGGCCGGTGATCCGCTCAAGCCGGTTCTGGATCTCGACGATCAGGGCGCTGGCCTGCTTGCTCTTCTCCCGCATCTGCTCCTGCTGCTTCATCAGCGCCAGATACTGGGCGAGCACCCCTTCGCTCGCGGTGGTGTCACGTACAAAACCGTGAACATAGTGGCCCATGTCGTTTTCGAAGTTCTTCAGCTCACTCTGCAGATCCTTGATGGTGCTGTTGAACCCTTCAATCTGCATCTTGTTGCGCTTGAGCGCCCCTTCGATGGGAGCCGGAATGGTCTGGTTGAGGGCGTCCATGGTGGAGAGTTCGATGGCGGAGAGCTTGGTGGTCAGGGTCTCGGAGAGCATCTTGATGAAGCTGTCGTCGATGGTGACCATCATGTCCCCCAGACTCTTCTTGAACTGGGGCAGACTGACCTGAAACTGCCCCTTGGCCAAATTGACCTTGTGCAGCCGGGTGAGCAGTGCCTCGTGTTCACCGGGCAGGGTGTCGGTCAGTTGCAGGTAGCTGTCGACCTGTTGGCTGAGGCTGCTCATCTCCCCTTGCAGTTCGGGGTGGTGGGCGACCTGCTGGCGCAAGGCGTCAAGACTCTTGCCTACCGCGGCCTTGGCCTGTTTCAGTTCGGCCACTTCGGCCGGCAGCTGTTTGGGGTCCTGCTCGGTGAGCACATCCCCCAGCCACTTGTTGGCACTGAGCAGGGTGATCTGGGTCTGACTGCTGGCAATCACCAGCGGCATCGACTGCTGGGTAACCTGCTCCAGCGCGTTCCCCAGAGTCTCCTGACTACGAAATGTGAGCAGTGAACTGGCCACCATCACGGCCACCAGGATCGCGAAGCCAAGGTAGACTCGCTGCAAGATGGAGAGATCCGACATTGTTTGTTTCATTATTGTCCCGCTGTATATGCAAAAGTCCCTTGCCTGAGTACCCCGTCCTTTTGATACCCTGCAGACCACCCTGAACAGGCGGTGCAGATGACGTCCCTCTGGCTATCGGTATTTTTAACAATAACTGAAGGGAATGGGACATCAGCTGTGTCAAATGTCGGCTTGTGTCACACTTGGCGTGCTGCTCGCCCCCCTTTCGGGAGCCGCTTGGGGTTCTAGTTCAATTTTCTGTTTCATATAAGGGAGTTAGCCATGGCGCAAGAAACCATTTTCAGCAAAATCATCCGTAAAGAGATACCTGCCGACATCCTTTATCAAGACGATCTGGTCACCGCATTCCGGGATATCCAACCCAAGGCCAAGACCCATGTTCTGATCATCCCCAATACCCTGATCCCCACCGTCAACGACGTGGAAGCCGAACATGAACTGGCCCTGGGCCGGATGTTCACCGTGGCCCGCAAACTGGCCGCCGAGGCGGGCATCGCCGAAGATGGCTACCGCCTCATCATGAACTGCAACCGCCACGGCGGGCAGGAGGTCTACCACATCCACATGCATCTGGTCGGTGGCCAACCGCTGGGGCCGCTGCTCAGCCTGTAATGAATCGCCACGCCTCAACCTGCCGCAGCGCCCTGTTGCTCTGCGGCGCCCTGCTATTGCTGGGGGGCTGCGCCTCCCGCTGGCAGGATATGTTCGTCTCCTACTCCGATCAGATGGTGCCCCTGCGCAACCAGCTGCTGCTGGGCCATGCCGCCGAGGCGCTGCCCGAGGTGCGTGACTCCACCCTTGGGGATGACACCTTTGTCCTCGATCGCCTTGAAGAGGGGCGCATCGCCTGGCTGGCGGGTCAGAATGCTGGCAGCAAGCAGGCGTTCACCGCCGCCGACAGCCGCCTTCAGTGGGAAGACAATCAGGCCGAATACCGGCTGAGCCACGGGCTCGATCAGGTGGGCAGTCTGCTCACCAACGATCAGTCGATGGCCTATCTCACCCCCGATTACGAACGCACCATGCTGCACCACTATCTGGCCCTCAACTACCTGCAACGGGGGGATGCCGATGGCGCCCTGGTGGAGGTTCGCCGCGCCAATCAGGTGCAGGAGCAGGCCCTGAAACGGCGAGCCGACGAGGTGCGCAAGGCGAAGGATGAGAGCGAAGAGGCCGAGGCAGAAGGCGAGATGCGCCAGCTGATGTCGCGCGGCGCACCGGATCTCGACCGGTTGATCGGTAAGGTCAAAAACGGTTTTCAGAACGCCTACACCTTCTATTTTTCCGCCGTGCTCTATGAAGCGGCCGGGGATCTCAACGATGCCTGGGTCGACTATCAGCGCGGCTACCAGATAGCACCGGACAACCGCAGCCTGCAAGATGCCTTGCTGCGACTGGCGCGGCTGCGTGGTTCACCGGACGAGATCCGCGAGACCGAAAAAAAGGTGGGCCGCAAAGCGCCGCCGCTTGCCAAGGATCAAGGCCAACTGGTGGTGCTGTTTGAAGATGGCTTGATCCCGGCGCGGCGCGAGCTGTTCCTGCCGCTGCCCATCTCCACTTCCAGCGGAGATTTTCGTACCTTTACCGTCGCCATCCCCTATTACGATAATCGGGCCAGCGACACCGGCCCGCTGACGGTAGAGATCGGCAAACGGGTCGAGCAGACCAGCGAGCTGGTGCGACTGGAAGCGCTGGCCGCCAAAGATCTGCAAGAGCGGCTGCCCGGCATGCTGACCCGTCAGGCGCTGCGACTGGTGGCCAAAGAGCAGATGCGCCACACCGCCGCCAAAGAGGGGGGCGATGTGGGCAATATTCTGGTGGGGATCTTCAATACCCTCTCCGAGCGGGCCGATACCCGCAGCTGGCTGACGCTGCCAGCGCAAGTATCGAGCTGGCAGGGGATGGTGCCGGCAGGTGACATCAATCTCACCCTGGGCGCGGGGGCCGCGCAGCGGCAATTGCCGCTCACCATCCACAAGGGACGCACTACCCTGGTCTGGGTTCAGCGCCTCGGGGCCGGTCTGACCACCCGGGCGATGCCGCTGTGAACACACGGCCAATGCAGATGAACGAGACGATT
Source organism: Aeromonas sp. YN13HZO-058 (assembly GCF_001921245.1). Taxonomy (NCBI): domain Bacteria; kingdom Pseudomonadati; phylum Pseudomonadota; class Gammaproteobacteria; order Aeromonadales; family Aeromonadaceae; genus Aeromonas; species Aeromonas sp. YN13HZO-058. The sequence goes on from NZ_MQSY01000068.1 coordinate 6,793, forward strand.
AACGGGCAGGCTCACGCGCTGCCCCACTCACCCCGATTAAGGAGAGCAAGATGAAAGCATACGGGTTGGCCCTCGGGCTCGCGCTGCTGCTCAGCGGCTGTGCCACCAATACCTCCGGCATTGCGCTCTATGGCCCGGCGGGCGGCGCTCCCACGCTGGAGCAGCACCAGAATGTCAACGTCACCCTGACCGAGTTGAGCCGCCGCCAGCAAAACGGCCTGCTGCAGGTCAATGTGGCCGCCGCCAGCACCCAGCGCGGCGATAACAAGCTGCAATATATGTTCTATTGGTATGATGAGGCCGGTCAGGAGGTCGCCAGCGATGGCCGCGGCTGGACCCCCATCAAGCTACATGGCTATCAGACCCGCACCCTCTCGGCCCTGGCGCCCAGCCCGGCGGCGCAGGGTTACCGGATTTACGTACGCGAAGTGATTGAGGAATCCAACTGATGAAAATGAATCATGCCCTGCTGATATTGACCTCTGCCTTGCTGCTGGGCGGCTGCTCCAGCACCACCGTCAGCTATGGCGATCCCACTGAAACCGAAACCGTCACCGTCGATTACGGCTCAAGCGATCTGCAGGCCATCGCCGACAAGATGGCGGACTCCATGCTGGCCTCCCCCGCCACCAGCGAGATCACCGCTGGCGGTCGTCCGGTGATGTTTATGGACTCCATCCGCAACAAGACCTCCGAGCACATCGATACCGAAGCCATCACCGATACCATCCGCACCAAGTTGCTGCGGGCCGGCAAATTCCGCTTCGTCGACATGAGCAAGGTCGCCGCCGTCAAGCAGCAACTCGAATACCAACAGAGCAGCGGCATGGTAGACCCGGCCTCCATGGTGCGTCTGGGCAAACAGACCGGTGCCCGCTACATGGTCTATGGCAACCTCGCCAGCATCGTCAAGGACAATGGCAAGGTGAAGGATGTCTACTACCAGATGACCATGAACCTGATGGATCTGCAAAACGGCGAACTGCTGTGGGCCGACCAGAAAGAGATCCGCAAACAGGCGAAGAAATCCACCTTTGGCTGGTAACCGGCTCCCGCTGACGGGCAACTGTGATCCGCTACTGGCCAGCCTGCCCGCCCCCTGGCGGGAGGGGCAGCTGGAACCGCTGGGCACTGGCCTCACCAACAGCAACTATCGACTGCGCCTCCCCTCGGGGCGCAGTTACTTTTTGCGTCAGGGCCACCCCGATCCGGTGCGCCTTGGCATCGACCGTCCCACCGAGTGGCAGCTTTATCAGGGGGCGATGGCCGAAGGGCTGGCGCTACCCTGCCACTATGGCGATCCCGCGAGCGGACTGATGCTGCTCGAATGGTCCGATGAGCCCAACTGGGTGGTCGCGGCGCCACCGGCAGCCGATCAGCCCCGTCTGCTGGCTGAGGTGCTGCGCAAGCTCCATCGCCTGCCGCTACCCACAGTAGTGATGGCGGTGCGGGCCCACGCGGCAGGCTATCGCGCCCGACTGGCCCACACTCCCTCCTGGCTGCCCGTGCTGGAGCGGGGCTTGCTCGCCAGTAGCGAGCCAAATGATTGCTGGCGCCCTTGCCACCATGATCTCAATCCGGCTAACTTGTTGGGAAGCAAGCCTTGGGTCATCGACTGGGAGTATGGTGCGGCAGGTCACCCCGGCTTTGAGCTCGCCAGTATCCAGCGTACCCACGAGTGGCCCGCCGAGCGGCGCGACGCGCTGGAAGCGCACTATCTGCAGGCCCTGCCGCGCCACCAGTGGCCCGATTTTCAGAGCGAGGCGTTTTTACCCTGGGTCGACTATATCGGCCTGCTCTGGGCCCTGCTGATGGCAGAGCACCAGGCCTCACCCGACGATTCACACGACTATGACACCCTGATCGCCATCAACCGGCAACGACTGGAGTAACAGATGATAAACAAGGTGCGCTGGCACAAGCCGAAAACCTGGGGTCTGCTGCTGATCGGCCTGCTGCTGACAGGGTGCTCCACCCGGGTGATCTACTACTGGCTCGATACCGCCATCATCTGGCAGCTGGATGACTACTTCGCCCTCTCCTATTCGCAAAAGGATCTGCTCAGCCGCGAGGTGAAGGGGTTGATGGCCTGGCATCGCCAGCACGAGCTGCCCCGCTACGCCAAGGATCTCGATGCGCTGGCCAAAGCCATTGCCAGCCCCATGACCCCGGCGCAGATCTCGACCAACCTCGATGCGGTGCAGCAGAGCCTGACCCGCACCCTGGAAAACACCATTCCCCGCGCGGTCAGGCTGGCGCGCACCCTGACCGACGATCAGGTCGCCCGCTTCATGACCGATAGAGTCAAGCGGCAACAGGAGCGGCAGCACGACTTCGCCACCGAGCCCAAAGAGCAGATGCTGGCGGAGTTTCGCGACAAGATGAACAAGCGACTCGAGTTCTGGATTGGCGAGGTGAAACCGGCACAGGCGCCACTGGTGGCCCAGTGGGCCGAGTGGCAATACGAGCTGATGCCCCCCTGGCTGGAATTTCAGGCGTCATGGACCCAGGAGCTGGACAGGCTGATGAAGCAGCGCCAGAGTCCCGACTTTACCCGCGAGCTGACTGACCTGCTGGCCGAAGGAGATGGCCTGATGGATGGCCGCTTTACCGGCTATACCGAACAATCGCGCCAGCGCACGGTCAACTGGCTGAGCGCCATGAGTCAGTCACTGGACATCTCCCAGCGGGCCCATCTCTACTCCCTGCTCAAGGGCTATGCCCGCGACTTCGAGCAGATGACCGGAAGCTGACAACGCGACCTCGGAATCATCCTAATTAGGCGGCAAGGGTTGTCCCGCCGCCGCCGCCTGTGGTAGTTTGCCCTTTCTATTTATCGGGAATTAACTTCTTGCGCCTTATCGACAAAGCCAAACTGGTGCTGGTAACCCTGGTTATCGCCCTCACCCTGCTTTGTTCCATCACCCGAATGGAAGGCCCGCTGCTACCCGCATATCCCCACAGTGAACAGCAGCAGACTCAGGTGTTCAATCAGTTGAGCGACAGCGATGATGGCGTCATCAAGTTTGTCGGCAGCCATCAGAATCACCTGCTGCGTCTCGAACAATCCCTGCGCAATGACGACCAGCCCGACAGCGTGGTCTACGAGCTGATCCAGAGCTGGTCTGCCCAGGCCATCCTGCTGTTGCTGCTCGGCTGGCTGATGCTGGCCCCCGAGCTCTATCACAAACAGAGTTTTCGTCATCGCTTCGGCGCGATCCACCGGCGTCATCTACAGCGCCAACATCTGCAATACCGCTTCAACCAGAGCTATCTGAGCGCCTGACCCCGGAGGGGTTGGCACATCCACTGTTTGCACATCTCCTCATCCTGACGGATCCGGCTGCCGCCTGATCCGCACCCGATGCATCCCATTTTTTGCGCCTTGCCGAGTCTTGCTGCTATCGGCCTGCGCACCATTCTCCTGACAGAGGCTTGTTTGCCATGAGAAAGAGCAATCGCACCATTCTCAACCGCATGAGCAAGTGGCAGTACGCACTGCTGCTGTTGATGCTGTTGACCTTTTCCTTTTACTCCCTGCCCACCTTTTTCGGTGAGCAGCCCTCCCTCGGCCTGCACGGACAGCAGCGCCTGACCACCCAGCAGCAGATGCTGCTGACCGACAAACACCTGACCCCGGTCAAGGTGATCGAGCAACCTGAGCGGGTCGAACTGGTCTTTGCCAACCAGGGCGAACAGCAGCGCGCCAAGCAGTTGCTGGAGCAGCAAGGGGTCGACAGTGCCGCCCTCACCCTGGAGTTTCACTCCAACGCGCCGGGCTGGATCACCCGCCTCGGCGCCGACCCCATCAAGCTGGGGCTGGACCTGCGTGGCGGCTCCCAGCTGCTGATCGGGGTAGACGTGGATTTTGTCATCGATACCCAGACCAAGAATCTGGTGGATACCCTGCGCACCCGCTTTCGTGAAGCGAACCTGCGCGGCGCCAGCGTCATGCGCAGCGCACAGGGCGCCGTAGCCGTGACCCTGCCGGAGGTCGCCGAACAGGAGAGCTGGATCTCCATCATCAAGGAGAGTGCCGGTACCCGTCAGGATCAGTGGAAGCTGACCCGCTCCGGCAATGATTTGAAACTGGTGCTGAGCGACGCGGAGCGCACCCTGCTGGTCAACAACGCCGTGACCCAGAACCTGTCGATCCTGAAAAAACGGATCAACGAACTCGGCATCGTCGAGGCCTCGGTGGTGCGTCAGGGACAGGATGGTATCCGTATCGAACTGCCCGGGGTGCACAACCCCAAGCAGGCGAAAGAGGTGATCGGTGCCACCGCCTCGCTGGCCTTCTACGAGGCCAAAGCCGACAGCCACTTCTATATCGCCGATCGCAGCGGCCAGGCCGTTGGCATGGCGCGCAAGCCGGTGCTGACCGGCGAGCACATCGTCGATGCCCGCGCCAACATGGGCGAGATGGGTCAACCCCAGGTCAATATCGTGCTCGACACCCTGGGTGGCAGCAAGATGAACCAGTTCAGCCGCCTGCATGTGGGCAAACCGATGGCGACCGTCTTCACCGAGTACAAGACCAACGCCCAAGGTAAATTGCGTGCACAGAGCGAGGTGATCAACGTCGCCACCATCCAGACCGCCCTTGGCAACCAGTTCCGCATCACCGGCATTGGCAGTCTGCCGGAAGCGCAAGAGCTGGCCATGCTGCTGCGCGCCGGCGCCCTCACCGCCCCCCTCAAGATCCTTGAGGAGCGATCCATTGGCCCGACCCTGGGGATGCAGAATATCGAGGCAGGCTTCACCGCGCTGGCCTTCGGCATGGCGGGCATGATGCTGTTCATGATGGCCTGGTACCGCAAATTCGGCTGGGTTGCCATCACGGCGCTGGTCGCCAACCTGTTGATGCAGGTCGGCATGCTGGCAGTGCTGCCCGGCGCCGTGCTGACCCTGCCGGGGATCGCCGGTCTGGTGCTGACGGTGGGCATGGCGGTGGATACCCATGTGCTGATCTTCGAGCGGATCAGGGACCGTCTGCGAGAAGGGGGCTCACTGGCCAACGCCATCGACTTTGGCTATCGCTCGGCCTTCCACACCATTTTCGATGCCAACATCACCACCCTCATCTGCGCCGTGGTGCTCTACTCCATCGGCTCCGGGCCGCTGCAGGGCTTCTCCATCACCCTCATTCTGGGTCTGCTCTCCAGCATGATCACCGGGATCTGGGGGACGCGCGCCATCATCAACCCCCTGTGGGGACGCAGCAGCGAGCGCACGTTGAAGGTGTAACGGGACAGTTGTCCCTCTGATGAGCAGCTTTGGCGGCGCCATCGGCCATGGAGATGGCCTGGGCATGCCAAAGCAGAACCCTTTTCCCCGGCGTGTCGTGACACGTCGTGATGGGCCAACAGCCTGGTGCTGGCTGGCCAAGGAGAGAATTATGTTGAGAATGATAGTTGCCATGGGCCTGACCCGTTGGCGTTATATCGGCCTGTGGGCCTCCATCCTGCTGACCGTGGCCAGTGTCGCCATCTTGCTGGTGAACGGCCTGACACTGGGGCTCGATTTTACCGGCGGGATCCTGCTGGAGTTTCATATCCAGACCCTGAAAGAGGCCCATGAGCTCAATGCCATGCTGGTCTCCCCGCTGGCGGGGGCCGTTGAGCTGAGCTCTGCCGGTGTACCCGGTGAGTGGCTGATCAAGCTGCCCCCCCACGAACTGCCCTGGCCCGCGGCAGATCTCGCCACCATGCTGACCCAGCAGTTGGGGATGCCGGTCGAGTTGCTGCGCACCACCATCGTCGGTCCTCAGGTGGGTGCCGAGCTGTTCCAGCAGGGGATGCTGGCGGTGCTGGTCGCTTCGCTGGCGATGTCGGCCTATCTGGCGTTTCGCTTCGAGTGGCGTCAGGCCATCGGCATCCTGCTCTCGGTGGTCCATGACGCCATCGTGGCACTGGGTCTGCTCTCCCTGTGCCAGATCGAGTTTGACCTCAACATCATCGCCGGCTTGATGGCGGTGATCGGTTACTCCCTCAACGACAGCATCGTCATCTCGGACAGGCTGCGGGATCTGCTGAGCTCGCGCACCCAGATGGGGATCCACGAGTGCTCCGATGTGGCCATCAAGGCGACCTTCAGTCGCACCATGATCACCTCGGGCACCACCCTGTTTACCGTGGGCGCTCTGTTGCTGTTTGGCGGTGACGCCCTCTACGGCTTCTCCTTCACCCTGTTTGCAGGGATCCTGGTGGGTACCGTCTCCTCCATCACCGTCGCCTCGACCGTGCAGGAGCTGCTGGGCCTCACCCCGCAGGCCTACCAGAAGAAGAGCGAGGAGCCACTGGCCAACGCGGCCTGACCCTTGTACTGACCAGGCCCCTGCCAACCCACGGCAGGGGCCACCGCTCCCAGTCTCGTCTCAATTGACAACTGAACAGATTCGCAACACTTTCTGATCGGAACGTCGTTTTTAATGACAGAAGAGTCATTTTGTTACGAAATCAACCGCCAAAATGTGACTGAAAGCACTTTCTTGAGGGCTCAAAAGCGGCACCATTGTAGTGATTTATCTACAAAGGGATATGAGATGTTGTTACAACCTGCCAATACAGCGAAATCCAGACAGTTGCTGAACGAGACCATGGCCTTGGTGCTCGCAGGAGGGCGGGGGAGTCGCCTCAAACAGTTAACCGACAACCGGGCCAAGCCTGCGGTGCATTTTGGCGGCAAATTCCGCATCATCGATTTCGTGCTCTCCAACTGCATCAACTCCGGCATCCGCCGGGTCGGTGTCGTCACCCAATACAAGTCCCACAGCCTGTTGCGCCACCTGCAATCCGGCTGGTCCTTCTTGCGCTATCAGATGAACGAGTTTATCGATCTGCTCCCTGCCCAGCAGCGAGTGGACGAGGTGAACTGGTATCGTGGCACCGCCGATGCGGTCTACCAGAACCTGGACATCATCCGCGATCACGCCCCCAAATATGTGGTGGTGCTGGCGGGCGATCACATCTACAAGATGGATTACGCCGCCATGCTGCTGGATCACGTCAATATGGGCGCCAAGGTCACCGTGGCCTGTATCGAAGTACCGCGCAGTGAGGCAAGCGCCTTCGGGGTGATGGCGGTGGATGATGATCGCAAGATCAATGCGTTTGTCGAAAAACCGGCCAATCCGCCCGCCATGCCGGGCAAACCAGAGCACGCCCTGGCTTCCATGGGGGTTTATATCTTCGATGCCGAGTATCTCTATCAGCTGCTGGATGAAGATATCGCCAACGCGCAGTCCCACCACGATTTCGGCATGGATGTGATCCCCCGCGTGGTGAAAGAGGGCACCGCTTACGCTCACCCGTTCAGCATGTCCTGCGTCGGTTGTGCCCCTGACAGAGCCCCCTATTGGCGCGATGTAGGCACCGTAGACTCCTTCTGGGAAGCCAATATGGATCTTGCCTCGGTAACCCCGGAGCTCGATATCTACGATCAGGAGTGGCCCATCTGGACCAGCCAGAACATGACCCCCTCCGCCAAGTTCGTACAGGACAGAAACGGTCAGCACGGCATGACCATCAACTCGATGTTCTCTGGCGGCACCATCGTCAGCGGCTCCTTCATCCTGAGTTCGGTGCTCTTCACCAATGTCCGGGTCGATTCATTCTGCACCCTGGATCAGGCCGTTATCTTCCCGGGTGTGGAGATCGGCGCGGGTTGCCGACTCCGTCGGGTAGTGATCGACAAGGGGTGCAAGCTGCCGGAAGGGATGGTGATCGGTGAGAACGCCGATGAAGATGCCCGCCGCTTCCATCGTTCCGAACAGGGGATCGTACTGGTCACCAAACCCATGCTGGATGCACTGGCAAAAACGGCGCGCAAGCAGGCTGTAGAGCAGGCCGTGCCGGCATAACTCTCCGCCCAGCACTGTTATCGCGACAAACAACGGGAGCCCTTGCAGGCTCCCGTTTTTTACGGCCACTTGCCCCCGCCATTCGACCTCCCCTTGCCAGACCGTAAAGATATGATTACAAGAGTGGCTTTTCATGGACAAATCTGGCGGTTAATCCAAACCTTTGGCGATGAGCAGTACTTTTATATTGCCAAAAGGCTATTAAATTCCATATTCACACTTGAAAGTTGGCATTTACTTGGTATTGTGGTGGCCATTCGTAACGAAAGCGGTACTTTCGTAAACATAAAACTACAGCCAGTGGTGTCAAAACCAGTGTGCTGACTCTGGCGAGGCAAACAGGCTATGCAACGAGATCCCCTGAACAACATCCATATCCAGTCCGAACAAGTGATGATCACCCCTGCCCAGCTCAAGGAGAAGTTACCCATCTCCGACAAGGCGCTGGCATTCGTGCAAGGGGCCCGCACTACCATCGCCGACATCATTCACCGCCGCGATCACCGGTTGCTGGTGATCTGTGGTCCCTGCTCCATCCACGACATGGACGCCGCCAAAGAGTACGCAACCCGACTCAAAGCGCTGCATGATGCCTATCAGGATTCTCTCTACATTGTCATGCGGGTCTACTTTGAGAAGCCACGCACCACGGTCGGCTGGAAAGGCTTTATCAACGACCCGAATCTGGATGGCACCTTCGATGTAGAGCTGGGACTGCACCGTGCCCGCGAGCTGCTCTGCTGGCTGGCGGAGCTGGAGCTGCCGCTGGCGACCGAGGCACTCGATCCCATCAGCCCGCAATACCTGGCGGAGCTCTTCTCCTGGTCGGCCATCGGCGCCCGTACCACCGAATCCCAGACCCACAGGGAGATGGCGTCCGGTCTCTCCATGCCGGTCGGCTTCAAGAACGGCACCGACGGCAACCTGGGGACTGCCATCAACGCGCTGCAGGCGGCCTCCAGCCCCCACGCCTTTATGGGGATCAACCAGCAGGGTCAGGTTGCCTTGCTGCAGACCCAGGGTAACCCGGATGGCCACGTGATCCTGCGCGGCGGCAAACATCCCAACTACGATTCGGTCAATGTGTCGCTGGCGGAAGAGGCGCTGGAGAAAGCGGGTCTGCTGCCCGGACTGGTGGTGGATTGCAGCCACGGCAACTCCAGCAAGGATCACCGTTTGCAGCCCAAGGTGGCCGACAACGTCATCCACCAGATCCAGGAAGGCAACCGCTCGATCATAGGTGTGATGCTCGAATCCAACCTGTTCGAGGGGAACCAGTCAAGCGAGCAGCCGAAGTGCGAGATGCGCTACGGTGTCTCCATCACCGATGCCTGCATCGACTGGGATAGCACAGCCACTCTGCTGGAGCGATGCCATCGCGAGCTGGCGGCGCCGCTCAAGAGCAGAACTGCACGGTAAGCCGTGGTATCTTGTCGTAACTGATTGAACCATAGAGGTATCACTGCCCACGCAGTGATACCTTGTTGCCTCTTGAATTTCAGGGCGCCGCCGCTTGCGGCGCCAGCAGGGACTGGATATGGCTGAAGAGTTGAATGTACTCAGGGACAAGATAGATGCGGTGGACAAGCAGCTGATCGATCTGCTGGCCGCCCGTCTGGCCCTGGTGGGGGAAGTGGGTGAAGTGAAGAGCCGCCACGGCCTGCCCATCTATGCACCGGACAGGGAGGCGAGCATGCTGGCCCGCCGTCGCGCCGAGGCCGAACTGTTGGGGGTGCCGGGCGATCTCATCGAGGACGTACTGCGCCGTGTCATGCGTGAATCTTATGCCAGCGAAAAAGACACCGGCTTCAAGTGCATAAAGCCGGATCTTGGCAAGGTGGTCATCATAGGCGGACAGGGTCAACTTGGCCGCTTGTTCGGCCACATGTTCAGCCTCTCCGGCTACCGGGTCGAGACCCTCGAACAAGCAGACTGGCCGCGCGCCGACGAGATCCTCGCCGGCGCCGGTCTGGTGATGGTGGCGGTGCCCATCGATATCACCTGCCAGATCATCGACCGGCTCGGCAACTTGCCCAGCCACTGCCTGCTAGTGGATGTGACCAGCGTGAAGGCGGCGCCGCTCGAACATATGCTGGCGGTACACCAAGGGCCGGTGCTGGGGCTGCACCCCATGTTCGGGCCGGATGTGGCGAGCCTCGCCAAGCAGGTGATCGTCTGCTGCCAGGGCCGTGATCCCGCCGCCAGCCAGTGGTTGCTGGATCAGATGACCATCTGGGGCGCCCGCTTGCAACAGGTGGAAGCCAAGGCCCACGATGAGGCGATGACCCTCATTCAGGCGCTGCGCCACTTCGCCACCTTTGCCTATGGCTGGCACCTCTCCCGGGAGCAGGCCAATCTGGATCGCCTGCTGAGTTTGAGCTCCCCCATCTACCGGCTGGAGCTCGCCATGGTCGGGCGGCTGTTTGCCCAGGATCCCCACCTCTACGCCGACATCATTTTGTCGTCACCGCAGAATCTGGCGATGATCCGCCGCTACTACCAGAACTTTGGCGAAGCGCTGGGGCTGCTGGAGCGGGGGGACAGAGCCGGCTTTATCGACGCCTTCTCGCAGGTCTCCGGTTTCTTCGGTGAACATGCCGACCAGTTCCTGCGGGAAAGCCGCATGCTGCTGGCCCAGGCCAACGACCGCCGCCAACACGGCTGATCCTGCAAAAGCAGTAACGCTCATATCACCAAAAAAGGGAAGATGCCTGAGCATCTTCCCTTTTTGTTTGGCTATGTCCCAATTACGTGTTGCATGGGGCGCCCCAGCGCCTCATGCAAACACGCTTTGATATTCACGCCCCTCCCGTA